>NZ_CEZFMW010000001.1:0-97853 GCF_982993085.1 Thalassobacter sp.
CCAGACCGCAGTAGCTTTTGGGCTGTGGTAGAACTAAAAAACGCCTGCGCCAAATCATCCTTTGACCTTGGATCAGTTGAAACTGCATGCCGTCCGGTGGACGGAACTCGGAATCTATCCGGGAAAAACTGCCGCTACCGCGCGTCCTAGACGCGATGTGACTTCGTCTACTTGGCTGTCCGACATTATGAAAGGCGGTGCGAGCAGGACATGGTCACCATGCTGACCGTCCCGGGTTCCAGGCATTGGATAACAAACTAGTCCCTCCGCAAAGGCAGCTTTCTTGAGCTTGCCTGCATAGCCGTTTTGCGGATCAAAGGGGGTTCGTGTCTCGCGGTCGGCTACAAACTCAATGCCCCAAAACAGCCCGCGCCCTCGAATATCCCCAACATGAGGGTGCTGCGCGAATGTATCGTGTAGGGCTTTTTGAAACGTATCACCAACCTCGCGCACGCGCTGAACAAGTGAGTGATCATGAAGTTCTTGCAACACGGCGCGTCCGGCGGCGGCGGCAACAGGGTGGCCGAGATAGGTGTGGCCATGTTGGAAAAAGCCGGTGCCCTCAGCTATGGCATCATAGATTGTGCTGGTACAGAGCATCGCTCCGATCGGCTGATAACCAGCGCCCAAGCCTTTGGCGATACACAGTATGTCGGGCGCGATGCCGTCAGCGTCGCAAGCAAACAAATGTCCAGTCCGGCCCATCCCGCACATGACTTCGTCCAATATCAAGAGCACGCCGTATTTGTCACATATTTCTCGGATACGTGCAAAATAGCCGTCTACGGCGGGCACGGCCCCAAGGGTCGCGCCAACAACGGGTTCCGCCAGAAACGCCATGACCTGATCGGGACCAAGACGTAAAATCTCGTCCTCCAACTCTTGTGCGGCGCGTTGGCCATAGGCTTCTAGCGTTTCGCCTTCTGCGCGCTCGGCATACTCATAGCAGGGGCTGATGTGGCTTACGTCAATGAGCAAAGGGGCAAACTGCGCCCGTCGCCAGGCGTTGCCTCCCACGGCCAGCGCACCCAGCGTGTTGCCGTGATAGCTTTGACGGCGCGCGATCAGGTGTCGGCGTTCAGGCTCCCCGTTTTCGATGTGGAATTGCCGCGCCAACTTGATTGCGGCCTCAACGGCCTCGGACCCACCTGAAACAAAGTAAACCCGATCCAAATCCCCCGGTGCTTGGGCGATCAGCATGTCGGCCAACTCTTCTGCGGGTTCTGTTGTGAAAAAGCCAGTGTGAGCAAAGGCGAGTTGATCGACTTGGTCCTTGATTGCCTGAATGACGCGCTGGTTCGAATGCCCCAGGCAGGAAACGGCAGCACCGCCCGAGCCGTCGAAATAGCGCTTGCCGTTAGCGTCAATCAGGTAACAGCCGTCTCCCGCGACGGCCTTAGGGAGTGTGCTGTGGCAATGGCGGGGGAAGACATGGGACATGATTATACCTCGTTGAGGGGACTAAGAGGGTAAACGCAGCGCATCAGGATGTTTCGTCGACTGATGCGAGGGATGCCTTGAGTGCACCGACTGAGGCGGCATTGTCTGCCCAACTCGTACCATCTGCGGGGTTCTGGCTGTTCTCGAACCCGACACGCAGATCGCCCCCAAGCCGAGCCGCTTCGCGAAGGCACGCGTGCTCGCTTGGGCCAAAGGCGCAGATCATCCAAGGTGTGTTTTCGGGAAGGGCCGCATGAAACGTCCCAACCGCCTCGGGATCGCTGGGCAATCCATCGGCATAGCGCCCAAGGACAAGAATGACCTCATTTTGATCGGGCCGAATAACACCACTGGCGTGCCATTGGCTCAAAAGTGTGGCGTCATAGGTGTCATAGAGAATGTGCTGAATGCGGGTGCCTGCGTCATGGGCAAAGGCATAAAGCCGTTGCGCCACATCCAAATCGCGCGACATTTCACGTACCGACGCGCTGGCCCATTGAGGCGTCAAGGATGACAGGCAAGCAAACTGTTCCTCAACTGAAAAACGACCCACGGCTTCGGTTGTGATCTGCACAGGCATGTCGGGGACTTCTAGGGAGACCTCTGCCAGTGCCTCACGGTAGAGGCCTGGATCGAGGGAGTGATCACCTTTGCTGTCGCGGACATGTAGATGCAGCGCGTCAGCCCCAGCTACGTGACAAGCTTTGGCTGTTTGTGCGATTTCGCCGGCGGTTAGGGGCAGGGCAGGGTGGTCGGCTTTGCCCAAACGCGCCCCGTTTGGTGCCACCATGATCAAGGGGCGTGACATGATCAGCTGTCCACCCGCGCTTGGGCGCGCATGCGCGTGCCTTTGGGGTCAAACGCGGCGCCGATGACAACGCGCCCTTGATACCGCTGACCCGCGATATCCACGCTAACGCTTGCGTCGTGCTTCAACGGCTGGCGCGTGTGGCCCAGAACGATTGGACAGCCCACCCGGTATCCAAAGGCGGCCGAGCTTGTCTCGCCCACGATTGTCTCACCGCTGTAGATCGGCTCGTGGCCCAGTGGTACCGCAGTTACGTCATCTAGCAAAATCGTGACGATACGAGAACCACCCCCCTCAGCGCGTGCATTTTCAATCGCTTCTGCCCCAATGTAGCCGCCGGTTTTGCGCAGGGCGAAATCCAGACCTGCCGCGATGGGGTTGGTGTCAGCGTCCAACTCATGGCCCATCGCGCAGAAGCCTTTTTCGATCCGCATGGAGGTTTGCGCAAATAGCCCCGCAGGCACCGCGCCAGCAGCACTCATGGCGGCATAAAGCGCAGGCGCATCTTTGGCCGCACAGGTGATTTCCCAGCCTGCTTCTCCGACGTAAGACAAACGAGCAGCGCGTACCGGGACGCCCGCCATGTTGATTTCTGCGTGTTTGAAATACGCGATGTCGTCGATGCCATCTGCTCCGCAGGTCGCGGCAATGCGAGAGGCCTTTGGGCCCATCAACCCAAGGACTGCATAGTCTTCGGTACAGTCTGTGAGGGCGACGTTGAAACCATCAGAATGGCTGCGGAGCCAAGATAGATCCCGTGCAATCGCAACAGTTCCGACGAAAAGGCGATAATGATCAGGCGCAATGCGTTGGGCTGTCAGGTCAGATTCAAAGGTGCCGCGTGCATTCAGCATTGCAGTGTAGATGACCGAACCGGGCGCACGTCCCATTTGGCCTGCGCAAACATATTGCAGAAACGCTTCGGCGTCGGGCCCCTGCACGTCGATCTTGCCGAAAGGCGACGCGTCGAAAATGGCGGCACTTTCGTGAGCGGCGCGGACCTCTTCTGCGACGTTATCAAACCAGTTGGGTTTTCCGAAGGTCATGGTGGGCTCGGCTGTTTTGCCAAAATAAAGCGGGCGCTCCCATCCATAGACCTGCCCCATATGCGCGGCGGCTGTGCGGTACTCGGCATCAAGCGGAAGGCGGCGTAGGTCGCGTGCTGTACTCAGCTGGCGGCCGGGATAGGCAATCTCGTAGTGTGTCCCAAGGATTTCGGGCGTCCGGGCCATCAGATGTTCGATGCTGTCAAACACAGGGGCGAAGCGTTTTGCATCCGCCTCAGACAGGTCATATGCGGTGCGCCCGTGGACGATGGCGTGGGCTAGGTTCATGCCAGCGCCACCGCCCGATGCGATACCTACCGAATTCATGCCACAGCCCAGAAACAGACCCTTGGTTTCGGAAGTCTCGCCGAGCATGAATGTACCGTCTGGCGTAAAGCTTTCGGGCCCATTGAGCAGCATCTTAACTTCTGCCGTTTCAAGTGCTGGCAGACGTTTGAGCGCGTTCATCATCATCGGCTCGAAGTGATCCCAATCTTCGGGCAACAAGCCGAACTCAAAGCTTTCATCAAGAATACCGGGCTGTATTGCTTTGCCCATCGGCTCAAAACAGCCGACCAGAAGGCCGCCGGAATCGTCGCGAATATACAGGTGATTGTCATGGTCGCTGAGGGTGGGCGTGTTGCCCGTGATGCCGTCGATGGGCTTGGTCAGCAGGTAGAAATGTTCACAAGGCCAAAGAGGCACGCTTGCACCGGCCATCGCGCCCAATTCACGTGACCAGAGGCCGCCGCAGAGCGCGATTGCGTCACACGTGATTGTTCCAGAGGTCGTTTCAACGCCGCGCACACGACCGTTTTCGGTCAAAATGCCGGTGACGCCGGTGTCTTCAAACAGTTTCGCCCCGAGCGCCTTTGCACCTTTCACGAGTGCTGCACATACGTCTGAGGGGCTTACCCGCCCATCTGCGGGGGACCAAACTGCGCCCAGAACGTCATCCGCGTTCATAAGCGGCCAGCGCTCTTTGGCTTCCGCGACCGAAACTTCATTCGCTTCTACGCCAAAGGCCTGTGCCAGCGCCGCCTGTCTGCGGACGTGTGTCAGTCGATCTTCTGTTGTCGCAATCGACAGCGATCCTTCCTGAATCCAGCCTACTGATTGGCCGGTCTCTTTCTCAAGCTGGCTGTACAGATCGACTGAATATTGGATCATACGTGTTAGGTTGCGGGAATGGCGAAGCGCGCGCACCTGAGCGGCGGAGTGCCATGTGGTGCCAGATGTCAGCTTGTTGCGCTCAAGCAAGACCGCGTCGGTCACACCCATCTTGGCCAAATGGTAGAGTGTCGAGGCGCCCATGATGCCGCCCCCGATTACAACGACGGATGCGTGGGCGGGGACGTCTTGGGCCATTGGGTAATTCCTGCTTTTGGTGACTGATGCATTTTGTGAGGAAAAATTCACATTGCGTCAACGACTCAGAAAAATAACAAACGTTTTTCAATTAGGGAGGGCGATTCGTTGGACCCCACATTAAAAACACGTACGATTTCAGGTATTAAGAAGGCCACGCCCGATCTTTCGCCGCGGCTGCAGGTCGCGGCGAAGTACATTTTGGATAACGAGGCGGACTTCGGCCTCGACTCCATTCGTGAGACGGCGCGCAAGTCTGGCGTGAGCGCTTACACGCTTGTTAGGCTTTCCCGGCAGCTGGGCTTTTCTGGGTTCGAAGACCTGCGCGAACCGTTTCGGCATGCCCTAGTATCTCTAAATGCCCCTGCCGCCGAGGTCCCGTGGTTGGAAAAATGGCAGGGGGCCGACACTGGGGCGCTGGCGACGGCTGCTTCAAACTCCCTCGCCATCGTATCGCGATCCCTTGAGCGCCAGTCACCTGCCCGTATTCGGGAGGTCGCGGAGCTCATGACTTCTGCCCGCGATGTTTACGTAACGGCAATGCGGGCCAGCTATGGCTTGGCCTATAACTTTCAATACGTCGGACGTATGGCACTGAAGTCATTGCAAATTGTGCCGCGTCAAATGTCTTCGGCCATTGATGAGTTGACGGACGCGGGGCCAGAAGATGTGCTGATCGCGATCACCTTTACCCCCTACAGCCACGAAACTATCGAGGCGATGATCTATGCAAAGTCACGGGGCATGCGTTTGGTTGTGGTGTCAGACAGTGAAATCGTGGCACCCGGCCTGAATGCCGACCACACGCTTCTGGTTTCAACCAATTCGACGCACCACTTTGCCTGTAACGCGGGTGCCATGGCCGTGTTGGAACTGTTGCTTGCGATGTTGGTTGAAATTGGGGGATCTGAGGCGGCAGAAAGAATCGAAACATACGAACAGCTACGCAACGGTTACCGCGCCTATTGGTCGGCCAAAAAAAACAATAGTTTTTAGATGACATCACGGCACGTATCCCGAACCATGCGCTGGACGAGACACAGATGCATATCGTCTTGTACAATAACAAAACACCACATTCGGAGGTCACATATGACATTTCATAAAGTGCTCACAGGGCTGACGCTTGCCGCGTCGCTTGGCATGGGCGCGTCGGCATCGGCGCAAGAGTTCTTCACAATCGGTACGGGCGGTGTGACGGGTGTTTATTACCCAACAGGCGGCGCGATCTGCCGTTTGGTCAATGCTGGTCGTGCTGATCACGGTCTGCGGTGCTCGGTTGAATCCACAGGTGGTTCGGTCTTTAACACGCGTACCATCCGTCAGGGTGAACTGGACTTTGGTGTTGTCCAATCTGACGTCCAAGCAGCCGCTATTGCTGGTACAGGCGCCTTTACGGACGACGGAGCGTTTCCTGAACTGCGCGCGCTCTTTTCGATCCACCCAGAGCCAATGCACCTGATGGCCAATGCTGACGCAGGCATTGCATCTGTTGCGGATCTGGCGGGCAAACGCGTCAACATCGCAAACCCCGGCTCGGGCACGCGGGTTTTGGCAGAGGCGCTTCTCGCGTACCATGACATCTCGGTGGACGATTTGTCTTTCGCTGCTGAACTCAGCTCCGCTGAGCAAGCCTCGGCTTTGTGTGATGGCAATATCGATGCGACGATCTGGGCCGCTGGTCTGCCAAACGGCTCCACACAAGAAGCGACGTCCACATGTGATGTTGTGTTGATCCCAATCGAAGGCGCACCCCTCGAAGCGCTTTTGGGCGACAACCCAGCCTACGCCGCAGCGACGATCCCCGGTGGTCTGTATCCCGGCAACGACAGCGACGTGTCATCATGGGGCCCGCGCGCAACGTTCGTGACATCCGCCGATACTTCGGATGACATGGTTTACACCGTTGTGTCCGCTGTGTTTGAAAACTTCGACAACTTCAAACGCCTGCACCCAGCATTCGGCAACCTTGTCGAAGCAGAAATGATTACCTCTGGTCTGACTGCTGAAATCCACCCCGGCGCGCTGCGCTACTACCGCGAGCGCGGCTGGGTCGAGTAAGCCGTTACTGAACTGATATGGGGCCATCCGAAGTTTCTTCGGGCGGCCCTTTCTTGTATTTACCGATCGCAAAGGGCGGCACTATGAGCGACACCAAAGCGCAACCCGAGACCGCAGCGGTCGATGACTTTATCGCAGAAGCCGATACCGGCGCACGCACGCCGAATGGTGGTTTCTCGCGTAATGTCTTGTGGGGCGTACCACTGATCTGGTCGCTGTTTCAGCTGTGGATCGCGTCGCCTATCCCTTACGAAGTCGGCTTTGGCGTGGTTAACAACGCACAGGCTCGATCGATCCACCTCGCATTCGCGGTGTTTCTCGCCTTCACGGCCTTTCCGACACTGAAAAGCAGCCCACGCACTTACATTCCCATTCAGGATTGGCTTGTCGCCCTCTTGGGGGCGTTCTGTTCGGGCTATCTATTTTTGTTCTGGGACGGATTGGCGGATCGCTCTGGCGCCCCGTCGCAGATGGATATCATCGCCGCAGTTATCGGCGTAGTCCTGTTGATGGAGGCCGCGAGACGCTCGCTGGGCTTCCCGCTGATGGCTGTGGCGGCTGTTTTTCTGGCTTATGTTTTCTTTGGCTCCTACGCGTGGCTTCCGGATGTGATCCAGTGGCGTGGCGCGTCAGTCGAGCGCGCGATGAGCCATATGTGGCTGACCACCGAGGGTGTGTTCGGCGTCGCGCTGGGCGTTTCCTCGGGTTTTGTGTTCTTGTTTGTCCTGTTTGGAGCACTTCTCAATCAAGCGGGCGCGGGCAATTACTTTTTGTCGCTGGCCTTTGCGACGCTGGGCCACTTGCGCGGGGGGCCGGCCAAGGCTGCGGTGATCGCAAGTGCGGCGACTGGCCTGATCTCGGGCTCGTCCATCGCTAACGTGGTCACAACCGGCACATTCACGATCCCGCTGATGAAAAAGGTCGGCTTTTCGCCGTCCAAGGCAGGCGCGGTTGAGGTGTCTTCGTCGATCAACGGTGTGCTGACCCCGCCCGTCATGGGCGCAGTTGCCTTTCTGATGACCGAATATGTGGGCGTGTCCTACGTAGAAGTCGTCAAAACGGCCATCGTGCCTGCAGCCATTTCCTATGTGGCGCTTGTCTACATCGTGCACCTTGAGGCTTTGAAGATGGGGATGAAGGGCACCAGTCGGATGAACCCTGTGATCTTCATTCTGTCTGCGGTCTTTATGATTTGCGTCGGGATCGTGATTGCAGGTGGCACGCTGTACCTAGCGGGGCTTGTGGTTGGCGGTGCAGAGGCTGTGTTGGGCGGGGCATCGACGCTTGTTCTGAGTGCGCTGTTCTTACTGGCCTACGTATTTGCTGTCCGCTTTGCTGCACAGGGGCCTGACCTTGCTCTATCGGTCGACACGATGCAGGCGCTCCCACCCACGCGGGAGATTTTTAAATCCGGCGTTCACTATCTGCTGCCGATCTTTTTGCTGATGTACCTGCTTATGGTTGAACGCAAATCGCCGGGCTTCTCAGCGTTCTATTCTGCGTCCTTCATGCTTCTAATCTTGCTGACGCAAGACGCGCTCAAGTCGTTTTTCCGGGGGCAGGGCCAAGTGATCGCTCTGCTCAAAGAAGGGCTGGTGCAGGTTGCGGATGGTTTGATCATCGGTGCACGCAACATGATCGGTCTGGCCTGCGCGATGGCTGTTGCGGGCATAATCGTGGGGTCTGTCACATTGACTGGTGTGGGGCAGGTGATGGCAGAATTCGTTGAATTCCTGTCCGGCGGCAATTTGATGCTGATGCTGATCTTTGTGGCGCTTATTTCGATCATCCTTGGGATGGGGTTACCGACGACCGCTAACTATATCGTCGTCTCTTCGCTGATGGCTGGAGTGGTGGTGGAACTGGGTGCGCAAAGCGGGCTGATCGTGCCGCTGATCGCCGTGCACATGTTCGTGTTCTACTTTGGGATCATGGCGGACGTGACGCCGCCTGTGGGCTTGGCCAGTTTTGCTGCTGCCGCAATCTCAGGCGGGGACCCGTTGCGCACAGGTTTTCAGGCGTTTTTCTATTCGATCCGGACGGCGCTTTTACCGTTCCTGTTCATCTTCAATACTGATCTGCTGCTGATCGATGTGGGGCCTGTTCAGGCGATCCTAGTATTTATCGTCGCACTTTTTGCCATGTTGGTGTTTGCGGCTGGAACGATGGGGTGGTTTGTCACCCGATCCCGCCTGTGGGAGTCTGCCGTTCTTGTGGTTGTCGCTTTGACGTTGTTCCGACCGGGATTTTGGTTGGATCAAATGCAAGCGCCGTACGAAAGCATGCCCGCGGCACAGATTTTCGCGATGGCCGAGGCAGCTCCGCCCGGAGGCGAACTTAGGGTCGGCCTAGAGGGCATGACACTTGACGGTGACTTCATGTCATCAACCTTTTTGCTACCGCTGGGCAACGCGGGTGCGGATGGATTTGCGCGGCTGGAACAGTCGGCTGGCCTGACCCTCGTGGAGCGCGATGGGCAGGTCATCGTGGATATGCTGACATTTGGCGGTGCGGCTGAGGGGATGGGCATTGATTTTGACTGGACGGTGACCCGTCTGGAGGTCGAGGCAGATCGTTTGCCGAAGGAGCTGTTTTATATCCCAGCACTGCTGCTTTTGGGCTTGATCGCACTTATTCAGCGGCGTCGCGCTGCACGTATTCCAGAGGAGGCCACGGTATGACCGGTACTGTTCTTGCGGCGATTGATCTGGCGCATCCCGAAAATCACAAGAAAATCCTGACCGAAGCACAAGTTATGGCCAAGCTGCGCGGTGCTTCACTTACGCTGGTGACCGTGATCCCGGATTTTGGGATGAGCATCATTGGGACGTACTTTGAAGAAGGCGCTGAGCAAAAGGTGCTTAAAGATGCGGCCAAAGCCCTGCACCAAGTCGCGACGGACATTTTGGGGAAAACGGCAGATGACGAAATCAAACATGTCGTGTGCCATGGCGCCGTCTACGAAGAGATCCTTGGCGCGGCAGACAAGTTTAACGCCGTTCTGATTGTGATGGCCGCGCATCGCCCGGATTTTCGGGATTATCTGCTTGGTCCAAACGCAGCCCGCGTGGTGCGGCATTCAAACTGCTCTGTACTCGTCCTAAGGGACTAGCCTTATTTGAAACTCATCGCCGGGCACGACCCAGACTAGCCCTTCACTAGTAGGACCTACGCCAGAATCTCAGGCCATTTCGATGGCCTGAAACTCAAGATGCTGTCGCGTATGTGACTCAAGCCTAGCTAGGCCTTTGATTCCGGCAAACGCCGCAGGATCAGAAGACGGATGGCAACCACATCGAAACTGCTGGGACATAGGTCACCAAGATCAAAGCTCCGAGGATCGCGAGGTAGAAGGGCCAAATCGATTTGAGCGCTTCTTCGATCTTGATCTTACCCACAGCGCAGCCAACGAACAAACATGTCCCAACGGGGGGCGTGCAAAGGCCCAAACCAAGGTTCATCAACATCATGATCCCAAACTGAGTGGGGTCCATACCCAGCCCTTTGGCGATCGGAAGGAAGATCGGAGTGCAGATCAGGATCAGGGCCGCCATGTCCATGATCATGCCGAGGATCAGCAGGATGACATTGATCATCAACAAGATGATGATTGGGTTGTCTGAAATGAGGACCAAGGCTTCGCTTAGGCGTGCAGGCACTTGGTAAAGCGCCAGAAGGTACGCAAATGAACTGGCGAATGCGATCAGGATCATCACCATCGAGGTTGTGCGCACTGTGCCAACGAGAGCTATTTTGAACGATTGCCACGTTAGGCTGCGGTAGTAGAACTTTGTGAGCAAAATCGCATAGATCGCGCCGAATGCGCCAGATTCCGTGACAGTGAACACCCCTGAAAGCGTTCCGCCCACGATGATAACGGCAGTGAAAAAGCCGGGGATCGCATCAGCGGCGCTACGGCCAACTTCGCGCCAGCCGGGGAAAGGCTCGGCTGGATAGTTGTGTTTGATCGAGAGGATATAGGCGGCAATCGCGAGGCTGACGCACATGATCATTCCCGGAATAACACCAGCCAGGAACAGGCTAGAGACAGATATCCCGCCCCCTGCGGCCACTGCAAAGATAATCATGTTGTGGCTGGGGGGGATGACGATCCCCGCGATAGAGGATGTTACAGTGACGTTCACCGCAAAATCAGGGCGATAGCCACGCTCTTTCATGACGGGCACAAGGATCGACCCCAACGCGGAGATATCCGCCACAGCGGAGCCCGAGATGCCGCCAAAGAGCATAGACGAAAAGATATTAACCATCGCAAGACCACCCTTCAGGTGTCCCACAAGGGCAGAGGCAAGCTTTACCAACCGGACCGCGATCCCACCATGCAACATGATTTCGCCGGCTAGCACAAAGAATGGGATCGCCAGTAGGGAAAAAACCGACACGCCCGCAGTCGCGCGCTGAAAGGTAATAAGCATGGGGAAGCCTTCGATCCAGAAAGCCGATGCCGCGGCGATCCCCATGGCGAAGGCGACAGGCATACCGATGACAACGCCAACGGCAAACACGAGCAAAAGGATTGTCAGGCCCATATCAAGGCTCCTGTGTTTGATGTTGGGGGTGCCAGTCGGAATAGGCAAGAAGGCGCACAATTCCGCGTGCACCTGCATTCAGGACGATTAACGCCCCGCACAGCGTGATCGCGAGGGTGCGGAAGCTTTCGGGAATTTCGAGCATTGGCAGATTGGAATCCCAACCGAAGGCCATCAATTGGGTGCCTGCGTAAAACATGATGCTGCCAAACGCGGCCAAGATGAAATCGATGATAATGATGGTGATCTTTTGTACGTTGATGGGCGCCGCATCCCGAAACAGCGTCACGCCCAAGTGCGTTTCATCGCGCACCCCTGCAGCTGCCCCCAGAAAGGCAATGTAGCAAATCAAAAGCAGCGCAAGTTGCTCAACCCAGGTAGGGGTCACGTTCAAGACGTACCGCCCAAACACCAGCCAACCGAAGGTTACAATCAATACGACTAGGGCAACACATGCTGTGAAAATGCTTACCCACTGAATGGCCGCAAGTGCAGCTTCACAACGTTGCAGGGCGGTTCGTCTACCACTCATTTTGGCCTCGTTAGGTCATTGATTGTTCTTGCATATGAAGTGGCCCGCACCGTACCGGCACGGGCCACTTCATGGTCGCAATACTGAATTAGTCAGCGCTGCGGATCATATTGACCAAAGGCGCGAGATCTGGGTTCGCGGCAAGGAAGGTCTCATAGACAGGGGCCATTGCAGCTTGAAACGGACCTTTGTCCGCGATCGTGTTGACCGTTGTT
Organism: Thalassobacter sp.; assembly: GCF_982993085.1. Taxonomy (NCBI): domain Bacteria; kingdom Pseudomonadati; phylum Pseudomonadota; class Alphaproteobacteria; order Rhodobacterales; family Roseobacteraceae; genus Thalassobacter; species Thalassobacter sp. Next base: position 12,021 of record NZ_CEZFMW010000001.1, read on the forward strand.
CCGCCAGCTTTCACGATATCCATCGATGCCGCTTCACGTGCCTGCCACAGCTCACGCTGCAAAAGAGCAGATGCTTGGCCAGCCTCTTTGACGATTTTCTGTTGCTCAGGCGTCAATGCGTCAAATGTCTTTTTGGACATGCACAGGCATTCTGGAATGATCAGGTGCTCTGTCAACGAGTAGTACTTTGCGACTTCAAAGTGGCTGGTGGATTCATAGGAAGGTGGGTTGTTTTCCGCACCATCGACAACGCCGGTTTGGATCGACTGATACACCTCAGCAAATGCCATCGGTGTCGCGTTGCCGTCCATGGATTCAACCATTTTGACGAAGAGATCGTTGTTCATGACGCGGATCTTGAGGCCATCAACATCGGCGGGCGTGTTGATCGGCCGAACCGAGTTATAAAAGGACCGTGCACCGGCGTCATACCAACCCAGAGGCTCAACACCACGCGCACGCATGCCTTCGGAAATTGCTTCACCGACTTCGCCATCCATCAGTTCATACATTTGTGGAATGGATGCAAAGATGAAGGGCAGGGAGACGACGTTCGCTTCTGGCACGGAGGTTCCGAAGGGGCCAAGGCTGAATTCGCCAAAGTCCAGAACGCCGAGGCGAAGCTGTTCGATTGCATCAGGCTGGCTGCCCAATACACCATTGTGGAATGTTTTCGCTGTGAGTTCGCCGTTTGTCGCTTCTGCAACGGCGTCTGCGAAGGAATCCATTGCGATTGAGACGGGGTAGTCTTCAACGTGAATGTTCCAGCCGCGAAGTTCTTTTGCTGCAACGGATGAGGCTGCAAGCGCAATACAGCTGCCGAGCAGGGCGCTGCGAAGTGTGAAACCTAATGTCATTGTGATCCTCCCAGATGCTTTTGACTGTTCGCAGCGGGGGAGTGAGGTATCGCAACCACTCACCAGCGCCAACAGGTATACTAGTATTTAAACTATTTTTGTGAGTCAATTATCCTCATGAAAAAGTCTGAAACTTCCGCGTTATCACCTTAAATCCTTGGGTTTGGGGCGGGTGCGCAATGCAACATTGGGCGATCACACCTACGGCTACGACGAGTGGTCAGCGGAATCTAAGGCCGTTGTTGTGTTTGGTCGCCGCTGATGGCTGGTCATGACGCTCTGGCTCATCGAACTCTAGATTCTACGCGCAAATCTGGCCTCGCTAGCAAAAGAGGCCGTTAATTGAATGTGTTGCGTAGTGACAGATTATGCGCGAGATACTGGGCTACCAGTTCGCATCATGACGAAAGCTGCTCTATGACCCTACTGAACCCGGATCGCTTGTTTCCCGTTGAGCCAAAGGTTCGAGATTTGGCGCGCTCACTTTACCACAGTGTGCGCAATCTGCCGATCATTAGCCCGCATGGTCATACTGATCCACGTTGGTTCGCTGAAAACCAAGCCTTTGCCAATCCCTCTGAATTGTTTGTCACACCGGATCACTATGTTTTCCGGATGCTCCATTCTCAGGGGATTGCCCTAGAGGACTTGGGGGTGCCCCGCGTGGACGGAGGGCCAGTTGAGCAAGATCCACGCAAAATTTGGCGATTGTTTGCGGCGAACTATTATTTGTTTCGTGGCACACCGTCGCGCATTTGGATCGACCATGCCCTGCAAGAGGTCTTTGGTGTCACAGATCGTTTGTCGGCGATCACGGCAGACGCCATTTATGACCAAGTTAATGAATGCTTGGCGCAGGAGGCTTATCGTCCCCGGGCGTTATTTGAGCGGTTTAACATCGAAGCCATTTCTACCACCGAAAGCGCGATTGACGATTTGCGTTGGCATAAAATGATCCGCGATAGCGGTTGGTCGGGGCGTGTCGTGACAGCCTACCGCCCTGATGCTGTAGTTGATCCTGCATTTGAGGGATTTGCCGCGAATGTCGCCAAACTGGGGGACATGTCTGGTGAGGATACAACGACATGGGCAGGGTACCTTGCCGCGCATCGCAACAGGCGGCGCTATTTCAAGGAATTCGGGGCGACATCGACGGACCATGGCCATCCAACCGCGCGTACCGAAGATTTGCCACTAGACGCGGCCGCGGCCCTTTTTCAAAAAGCATTGCAGGGTAGCTGTACAGCGGATGAGGCTGATGCGTTCCGGGGCCATATGTTGACGGAAATGGCCCGTATGTCGTTGGACGATGGGCTGGTTTTGCAAATTCACCCAGGATCGTATCGCAATCACAGCGCGCCGATTATGGAACGGTTTGGACGTGACAAGGGATACGACATTCCCACCCGAACGGATTACGTGAACGATTTGCGCCCGCTGCTGAATGCCGTTGGTCGTGAGCGCGACCTGACGATCATTGTTTTCACTTTGGATGAAACGTCTTTGTCGCGCGAGCTAGCCCCCTTGGCCGGTGTCTACCCCGCTCTAAAATTGGGGCCGCCGTGGTGGTTTCATGACAGTGCCGAAGGGATGAAACGGTTTAGAGAAACGGTCACAGAAACGGCAGGTTTTTATAATACTGTTGGGTTCAATGACGACACACGGGCGTTTTGTTCCATCCCAGCGCGCCACGATGTTGCGCGGCGTATCGATTGCGGGTTCTTGGCGAACTTGGTCGAGACAGGGCGCCTCGACCCTGATGAAGCGTCAGAGGTTGCGCATGATCTCGCATACGGTCTTGCGAAGAATGCGTATAAACTATGACCGCCAAACGCCTTGAACGATCTGTTGATCCGCGTCCCAAGACGGGCATTGTCCACCTTGGCCTTGGTGCTTTTTTTCGTGCATTCGGTGTGCCGGCAATTAGCGATGCAATGGCCGCCAGTGGGGGTGATTGGGGCATCCTAGGTGTGTCGTTGCGCAGCGCAGGAATTCGGGACGCATTGCGTGATCAAGGCTGGGCCTACACCGCTGTTTCAATGGGTGCGGATAGGGAAACGTCACGCGTCATTGAGGCGTTGAACCATGTACTTGTTGCGCCCGAAGACCCTGCTGCCGTGTTGCGCTCAATGGAGGATCCCAGTGTTCGCCTCGTGACGCTAACTGTGACGGAAAAAGGGTACTGCCATATACCGGCCACAGGCGCGTTGGATCGCACACATCCCGACATTGCCCACGATTTGACCAGCCCCCTGCCGAAGTCCGCAATTGGATTTATCGTGCATGCGTTGAAGTCACGTATGTACGCAGGCACCCGACCATTCACTGTTATGACTTGTGATAACCTGCCGCAAAACGGACAGCTGGTGCGGGGGCTCGTGCTTGAATTCGCTGAAATGCTTGATCCCAAATTGCGGGCGTGGATTGCCGAAAATGGATGTTTCCCCTCAACGATGGTTGATCGGATCACACCTGCAACCACGGCAGACGACATCGTGCGCATTGCGGATCAGACTGGCGTCTATGACGCAGCCCCCGTGGTTCATGAACCGTTTTCACAGTGGGTGATTGAGGACGCGTTTGTCGACAACGCGCGGCCGGATTTCGCCGCCGCCGGAGTTGAATTGGTGCGAAACGTTTCATGCCATGAGGATATGAAGCTGCGCATGTTGAACGGAACCCATTCCGCTTTGGCATATGTGGGGTATCTGGCGGGGTACGAGACGATTTCACAAACGGTAGCCGACCCGGTGATGGAACGGTTTGTGCACAGTCTTTGGGCTGAGATTATTCCAGCGGTCGAGGCGCCAACAGGTGTGAATCTGGATGACTATGCCTCGTCCCTGTTTGAGCGCTACGCCAATCCGAATATTCGGCATCGGACGTGGCAAATCGCGATGGATGGCAGCCAAAAGCTACCGCAAAGAATTCTTGGAACCATGCGTGACGCTTTGGCTGCGGGTCGGGAAACGCCTTTCCTGTGTTTGGCGGTTGCTGCGTGGATGTTTTATGTGCGCGGCGTTGATGAGGCCGGTAATGCCATCGATGTTCGCGACCCGCTGGCTGGTGAATTGCGGGAACGCGCGCACGCGGCAAACGGGCCTGATGACACCGTGGCAACGCTTTTGAATATGCGCGCGATTTTCCCCCAAGACTTGGCGGACCGGTTGAAAGAACCCCTTACAGTTGCGGCAAGACAGGTATGGGCGCTGGGCGTGCGCGGCGCTGTGGAAAGCACCCTCACCAATACAAACAACACAACAGAAAGATCCCTAAATGCGGACTCAAAACAGGCTAGACTTTAACGATGCCCAAGCCATCATTTCTGCGGCCGTGAAACAAGCAGAGGCGATTGGCGTTCCGATGTGCATCGCGGTCATGGACGAAAGCTGCAACCTGCTGGGTTTCATGCGGATGGACGGCGGCAAAGTCCCAAGCATCACGATTGCGATCGATAAATGCTTTACCGCCACGGGAACACGTAAACCCACGCACGATTTGGCGACACCCAGTATGCCGGGCAACCCTGTTTACGGGCTGACATCGGCCCATGCGGGGCGCATGGTTGTCATCGCCGGTGGCTTGCCGATTCTTGTCGATGGTGAAGTTGTCGGGGGTATCGGGGTGAGTTCGGGAACACCGGCCCAAGACTTAGAAGTCGCTCAGGCCGGTGTTGATGCGTTCACGGCAAAATACGCTTAGTTTTTTAAGCCGATGAAATAATCGAATATTTCGGGCACATTGCCGTCGCCCATTCCTGCATCTACTGCGGATTGCAGGTTGTGCGATGTGCCCTCAGCAATTTCTGATCGTGTCCCAAGATCTTGGACCATAGCGAGGAAATAGGCGACGTCCTTATTGGCGTTTGCCATTGAAAACCCCAGATCGCTGATACCGTCGACAGCGTATTTCTTGCAAAACCCCATGAATGGGGAGTTTGAGGGACCCGCTGACATAATCTCAAAGAGTTGCGCGCGATCTAGGCCAGCACGGTCCGCCACAGCGAATGCTTGGCTCATCGCGCTGACGGTGGTCATGCCCATGAAGTTATTGATCAGCTTGGTCGTGTGGCCTGCACCCAGAGCCCCAACGTAAAAGACGTTCTCGCCGAGTATGTCCAAAGTCGGCTTGATCTTGGCAAATGTCCCCTCATCGCCTGCGGCCATGATGTTGAGCAAACCGTCTTTGGCATGGGCGGGTGTGCGGCCCAGTGGTGCGTCGATCATGTCTGCGCCTTGGGCATTCAGGTCTGCACCAATTTTGCGGGTAGAGGCGGGAATGGACGTTCCGAAATCAATGACAACGGCATTCTTTTTGATGCCTGCCAGCAGGCCATTGTCGCCGTATACCAAACTCTCAACGACTTCGGATGTTGTCACGCAAAGCATGATGATATCGCAGGCTTCTGCCATATCTTTGGGGGTGGCGACTTCGCGACCGCCTCGGGCAACGACAGCGCTGACCGCGTTTTTGTTGCGCCCCATTACGACAAGATCTACGCCGTTGTTTTGAAGGCACTCGGCCATATTGCTGCCCATGAGGCCAAGGCCGATAAAGCCGATTACAGGGTTTTCCATTCTTTGCTCCTAAGCATCCGTCGTGTGTCGACTTCAAACTTAGGATTTAATCGACTAGTATACCAGTGGGAAATCAGTGCTTCAGCGCTGCGATGATCCCGCGCAACTCAGCCAACCCTCTTAAACGCCCGATAAGAGTATAGCCTGGTTGTGTTTTCGTCCTCGCATCCGACAAAAGCGCATGACCATGGTCTGCGCGAAACGGAATGTCTACACCGCGCGTGCGTTCGGCCTTGAGCAGTGCGTCGATGACGCTGACCATATCGACATCACCGGTCAAGTGGGCCGCTTCGCTGAAAGATCCGTCAGGGAACTTGGAGACATTGCGCAAATGAACAAAGTGAATTCTGTCGCCAAATGTGCGAGCGATTTCCGCGACATCATTGTCAGGCGCGGATCCGAGCGAGCCGGCACACAACGTGAGCCCATTGGCCTGATCAGGATGTGCCTGCATGATCCACTCAATGTCGGATTTGTGCGACACAATTCGTGGCAAGCCGAGAATGTCACGAGGTGGATCATCGGGATGGATGCACATGCAGATGCCAAGGTCCGCCGCGGTTGGGACAACCTCGGCCAAGAACCGAGCGAGGTTCGCGCGTAGATCGGTGTGCGATAGCCCGTGGTAAGACTTCAAAACATCGCGCAGGCCTTTGATGTCATATTTGTCGTATGCCCCCGGAAGCCCAGACATAATTGCGTGCAATAGATCTGTTTGGTCGCTTTCCGACGCCGATTCGAACCATACGCGCCCTTCGCTGATCGCTTCGGGGTGGTAGTCATTGTGTGCGCCTTCACGGCCAAGCATATGGATCTCAAAAGCTGCCATCTTGGCCGCGGAAAAATGCAAACACGTCCCGCCACGCGCGACAGGTGCTGTTAGATCCGTCCGTGTCCAATCAAGGATAGGCATAAAGTTATAACAAACGGTTGTGATACCTTCGGCGGCCAAGTTGGCGAGTGATTGGCGATAATTTGCAAATAAGCGGCTCAGATCGCCAGATCCGCGCTTGATGTCTTCATGGACGGGCAGGCTTTCGACGACATCCCACGTGAACCCGGCCGCAGCAATTTCATCGCGACGTTTTGAAATTTCACCGCGTGACCAAACCTCCCCGTAGGGGATTGCGTGAAGGGCGCTGACAATACCTGCGGCTCCGGTCTGTGCGACCTCATTGAGTGAGATAGGGTCGAATTCACCGAACCATCGCCATGTTTCTTGCATCTTTTTGGTCCTTCTTAGACGTCTTTGGACGATGTGGTGTCTATGTTTACCCGTGCCCCGCAGCCCTGAACGACGGGGCCGCATGAACTGCGTGCCCGTGTGCTGCTGTTTGGCAATGGATGTATGTCTGTGTAACCCGTTACGATCGCTGGATGAAAGCTATCGCTTGTAGCGGTGGTGTCTACCACGTTTTCGATTGGGGCGATGGGAACCGTCCCGTCATCTGTGGGAGTTACTGCGCGCTTCAATGGATCGATATCTGCGGTAAACTGACGTGCTGCTGACCGGCCATGCCAACTGCAAAAGGGGTCATCAATTTTTGCACCCGTGATTGTAGTGGGGAATTGATCTCATGTTGCAATAGGCCGGGTCTGACCCGCTCGGAATATCAAGCCGTGTTAAAGCTACCGCTGGTGAATCCTAGCTTGTTTGTCCCCGCATCGTCCTGCGGGGACATCTTGGTCCGGAATTCGCCGATAGATAGAATGCGCATACCGCTTCTACAGAAAGTCGTCGCGCCGCGGCGTGAAGCAATCGATTAACGTACCCGGTTCAAGGCAAACGCAGCCATGCGTTTGGCCAGAGGGTATAACGAAACTATCACCGGGGCCGACGTCCTTTTCGATTTCCCCCAAGGTGAACCGGAAGCGGCCCGCCTCTACGTAGGTTGATTGGACGTGAGGATGGTTGTGCAGGGCGCCAGTCGCGCCAATTTCAGCAAACCGAAACGCCACAACCATCATATCGGGATGATCAGAGAGAACCTGACGTGTCACGTTCTCGCCGGTCGAAACTATGGGGAAATCGTTCATCTATGATCCTTAGCTAAACAGCATACCGCCGTTGATATCGATATTTGTGCCCGTCAAGAACGCACTGTCATCGCAAGCAAGAAACAGCACAGTGTTGGCGGCATCTTCGACAGTGCCTTGGCGTTTCAACGGGGCGTTGGCTTCATACCCGCGACGACCTGCGTCGGGCGTGTGGATGTTGTGAAAATCTGTGTCGATCATGCCGGGGCACAACGCATTGACGCGGACATTGGGCCCAAGTTCTTTTGCGAGGCCGCGTGTCATGGTGACAATCGCGCCCTTGGATGATGCATAGGCGACGGAACCGGGGCCACCACCATCGCGGGCCGCTTGACTGGCGAGGTTAACAATGGCGCCAGATTTAATATGCTCAAGGCATGCTTTGGTCATCATGAACGTGCTGGTCAGGTTAAGCGACATGACCGCATTCCAATGCGCCAAATCCATCTCGGCCAAGGTTTTGCGTGCGATCAATCCGCCCGCGTTGTTCACCAAAATGTCGAGGCCACCAAAAGTGTCGACTGTTTTACTCACCAGATTGTCGACGTCCGCTTGAGTGTTGAGATCGCCTTGAACGGCAAACGCGTTGCCGCCCGCTGCTTTGATTTTGGCGACAACCGCATCCGCGCCAGTTGAACTGGCAAAGTAGTTCACGGCAACGTTTGCGCCTTCAGCGGCCAGTTTAAGCGCGACTGCTGCGCCGATATCACGGCCGCCGCCGGTAACGATTGCGGTTTTTCCTGCGAGTTTCATCAGTTTTCTTTCTACTTAGTATGGCCGCACAATCGCGACACGGGCTCTCAGATTTATGTGAGCGACTTGGCCGGCGGGTGCCTTTGAAGCCGCGTGTGCAGGGCCGTTTCGGATGTCACCGTGCCGTTTGACGATGCCTCATCGTCTCAATTTGCCAGAATCGGCCGCCCCTGATAATTAGCATACTAGTATTTTTGTGTGTAGGGTATGCCCTAGACATCTGTATTCTATCACTCCAAGGAGTGCTGGGCGCTTATTTTACGTGTCGGCCGATCTGTGTCAGTGCCCCCGGGCCGACGGAATTTTGCGAACGGACTAAGAGAAGGCAGTGGCATGGCGAATTTATCTAAACTGACTGAGCGGCGTACCAGCGTCGATGAAGTCTTCGACTATCTTCACAATGAGATTGCGACGCTAAAGCTGCTGCCCGGTGACAAACTGTCCGAAGCTGACATGGCCGCAAAATTTGGTATCTCACGCCAGCCCGTGCGCGACGCCTTTAGTCGTTTGGCGAATATGGATTTGTTATTGATCCGTCCGCAGCGGGCGACCGAGGTGAAAAGGTTCTCGATGAGAGAAATCGAAAAATCACGATTTGTGCGTGCAGCGGTTGAAAACGAAGTGCTGGGCCGGGCCGCTGAGAAATGCGATCATGAGGGAGCTGCCAAATTGGACGCGGCGCTAAAGCTGCAGGAACGCGCGATCCAAGAGCATGATGTGGATGGTTTTGGGCGCCTTGACTACGAATTCCACGAAACGCTTTGTGAAATTGCAGGTGCGGATTTCGCGTTTGATGTGATTATGAAAGAAAAAGCCAAAGTTGACCGGCTGTGCCGTCTTGGGCTGTCCAAAGAACAGCGAATGCCAGAACTTTTGAATGATCACCAAAAGATCGCAGAGGCAGTCAAAGCGCATGACGCCAAAAGCGCTATTCAAGCAGGGCGGGCACACCTGTCCCGGCTGGATGAAACGATCAAAGGAATTATCAGCACAAATGCCAGCTACTTTGAACCGCTGGGTGGCTAGCGCGCGTTTGGTTATTCTGACGTCGGTTCTGGCGCTTTGGCCGTGCGTGAGCACGCGTGTTGCAATGCTCGATAGATCATCTGTCGCCTAAAGCTAAGTTTCCTGCTGCAGAGCTGGATGCGGCGCTTTGATTACATCGACAGCGCGATTGGCGAATTTCTCTGCTAATGGGGACAGATCGGATGCGTCGCGCGCGGCGGCGTTTCCGGCGCGTGCTCGGTCTGCAATACCGACAAAAATCACTGCAAATCGGAAGAGTGCGAACGCTACGTGGAACGGTTCAAGCTTTGCCGTTGGGCCTGCGTGGTCATAATACTCAGCAACAAATTGGTCCATCGACGGAATGCCGCTTTGCTCCCATGGCGTCCCGAGGATGCCCCCGTATTCATCAGGTGCCGTTAGCCATGGCATCACGCAATAGCCTAGATCAGCAAGTGGATGACCAAGGGTCGAGAGCTCCCAATCCATGACGGCGATGACACGTGGTTCGGTCGGGTGAAACATCAGGTTTCCAAGTCGATAATCACCATGCGCGAGAGAGATTGTATTGTCATCAGCGGGTAAGTTATGTGGAAGCCAGTCCATAAGGTCGTCCAAGGCCGCAATGCGTGGTCCTTGCGATTGGTTGTATTGGTGTGACCACCGCGCGATTTGCCGTTCAAAGTAATTCCCCGGTTTACCAAAATCCCCCAGCCCGATTTCCTTGGGGCGTAGGGCGTGCATCTGGGCCATCGTGCGGGCCATGCTTAGATACATGGCCTGACGGTGCTCCGCCGATATGCCAGGTAGGCTGCAATCTGAAAAAACCCGCCCCTCCAATCGTTCCATCACGTAGAACGGTGTGCCAAGTACGCCGAGATCCTCTTCTAACCACAGGGCCGTGGGCACGGGCACATCCGTTTTGGCAAGCGCGCGCAATACGCGGTATTCGCGTTCTACCGCGTGGGCGCCGGGCAGAATGGGGCCATCCGGTTTCTTGCGAAGAACCATGCGTTTGCTGCCGAATGTCACAAACCAAGTGGGGTTTGACTGACCGCCGCTGATGGGTTCGACGGTAAGGCCGTTTTCGTCCGGGAGTTTTAGCGAAAGCCACGCTGTCAGCGCATCAAGATCAGGAGTGTTCATTCAATGTTATCTCCTTGGCTGGATCGCGCGGAGGATGTCGTCGGTGTGTTCTTCGCTCAATCCAAATGCTCTCTGACACCGGAGCAGTTCAGTCACATGCATGCAGTGATATCTGTCAGGGATGAAAAAGCTTTCACTTCGCGGCGGGCTGCCATTTCCAAAAGCCCCTGTCCTCATCTTGTAGGTGACGGTTCAGGACCATCTGGTGCACCTCATCAGCGCCATCCACGAGCCGTGCCTGACGGGCGTAGCGGTAGATCCACTCAAGAACCGTATCGGTCGAGTAGCCGCGCGCTCCGTTGATCTGGATTGCGACATCGGCGGCCTTGTGCAACAGGTTTGCCACATGAATTTTTGCCATCGACACTTCCTTTTTCGCAAAGCTGCCTTGATCGATGGCCCACGCCGCCTTCATCACCAAAAGGCGCCCCATTTCGATCTGCATCGCCAGATCGCCTAGCTTGATCTGGATGCTTTCACGGTCCGACAAGCGCACTCCAAATCCATGCCGGTTCTGAGCGTAATCGCTGGCAATTTCCGCACAACGCTTGGCGAGGCCCAGCCACCGCATGCAGTGGGTCAGGCGCGCAGGCCCCAGACGCATTTGCGTCAGTTTTAGCCCCAACCCTTCACCCAATAAGACACGATCTGCGGGCAATTCCATGTTGTCGTAAACGATTTCACAATGGCCGCCGTGCTCTTCGGGACCCATGATGCCGATGCGGCGTTCAATGCGCCAATTGGCTTCGTCTTTGTGGTGCAGAAAAGCAGTCAAGCCGCGGCGTGGATCATCCGAGGTCCGCGCAAGCGTGATGAAGTGACTTGCGTCTGCGGCGCCGGTGATGAACCATTTCCGCCCCTTCAGCACATATGTGTCGCCTTTGCGGGTCGCAGTCGTCAACATCATGCCGGGATCAGATCCACCACCGGGATGCGGTTCGGTCATCGCAAAGGAGGAACTGACGTCGCCCGCAACAATCGGGGCAAGCCATCGCTCTTGTTGCGCCTTGGTCGCTGCTTTTTCGAGGACCATCATGTTGCCGTCATCCGGTGCTGCGGAATTAAAGACAACCGGGCCAAAAATGGATCGGTTCATTTCCTCATAGCAAACCGCCATGCCGGTTTTGTCCAAGCCTTGCCCGCCGGTTTCTTTCTTCAGCTGTAGGCACCATAGCCCCTCGGCTTTCGCTTTTGCCCGCAAGGGGGCTAGCGCCGGCAAGCCGATGTTTCCGTGTTCGTCCCAATTGGTCCGATCACTTTCAACCGGCAGAACTTCGCGCTCAACAAACCGTGCGACACGGGCGCGGAGGTATTCCAGTTCGGGTGAGATCGTAAAATCCATAGCGTTTTCCCTAAAGAGAGGAGCAGAGATGGCCGCCATCGGCCACGACATCTGAGCCGGTCATAAACCGCCCCATGTCCGAGGCCAGAAGCAAAAGTGGCCCGTCAAGGTCTTGCGGCTGGCCCAATCGGCGCTGTGGCACCCGCTTGATCAGCGCTTGGCCTGCATCGGTCGCGAAAAAATCGCGATTGAGGTCGGTCTCGATGTATCCAGGGCTAAGGGCGTTGACGCGAATGCCGTAGCGCGCCCATTCGAGTGCAAGCGAACGCGTCAGCTGTAGCACCCCACCTTTTGAGGCCGCGTAGGCCGACGCGTGGCCCGCAACGCGGCTGCCAAGAATGGACGCCACGTTAATAATTGAGCCGCCCTTTTCGCGTGAAATCATGCCCTTTGCGGCGGCTTGGGCCACGTAAAAAACGCCTTTGAGATTTGTATCTAGAATGGCGTCGATATCTGCCGGCTCGTGGCCAAGCGATGAGGCAGAGCGTGTCGTGCCCGCGTTGTTCACTACGATATCCAGCGACAGGCCATCCAATGCCGATTGGACGGACTGAGCGGATGCAACGTCCATTTCGAGGGCAGTGGCGGCCCCACCGTGATCGATGATTTCGGATGCCAGCGCCTCTACCTTGTCGCGCCTGCGTGCGGCGATAACGACATGTGCGCCTTGGTTCGCCAGCAGCCGGGCAAAGTGCATGCCCAGCCCAGAGGATGCTCCGGTCACCAGAGCCGTGGCGCCCTTGATCCCCGATGCCAAAAACATTGAGCTATTATTTAGTGACACGCCGCAGTCCTCCCAAACCAACGGAATACCCGAGCATCGCGCCAAGGTTGCTGCATGTCAATCGAGCGTTCGCTCGATTTTTGGCGACCTAGTGCCTATTTTTTCTTTGATTTTCGGTTTATCCAAAGGCGCAGCTGGTCTGATGACGACACTCAAGGAGTGGTTTTTTTGAGAAGGGGCCTTTGATGGAAGCCGAGAAGTCATTTGATCATGAAGCCCTGTGCCGGTCGATCCTTGAGCACAACAGTGAGACGATTTCGATCCGCAATCCCGAGATCGCGATCAAGAAGCTGACGGTCATTATTGATGCGGCTTTGCGCTTGTCGAATAAAAAGGGATTTCAGGCAATGTCTCTTCGGGATCTGAGCAAAGAATCCGGCATCTCGATGGGCGGGCTTTATGCCTATTTTGATACCAAGACGACGCTTTTGGGAATGATCCTTGGTGAAGTCACCCGCGCCGTGGAACGTGAACTATCAAACCCACCGCAAGAGGTCGCGCAAGACCCGATTGTCCATCTGAACTGGCTGATCGAACACCACATTCGGCTTACGGAAAGAATGTTGCCGTGGTTTGTATTCGCGTTCATGGAAGCCAAGAGTTTTCCGCCGGCGGAGCGGCGCATGGCTACGCAGAGCGAAGAGCTGACGGAGCGCTACTTTTCAGAAGTCTGCGAGCGCGCGCATTGCCAAGGATTGTTGCGCCCTGGTGTGCCCAAAATATTCCCGGTGCTCATTAAGCCATTGATCCAAGATTGGTACGTTAAGCGGCAAAAGTATCGCCGCCGTGTGATCAATCTTCGGACCTATGTTGCGTCGGTCCAAGCTATTGTAACGGCAATGACCGTGCCCGGTGCCAGGGCGCCGCAGCCGAGCGATTCTGAAGTCTTTTATGATTAGTCAACCGTCTCGGATTTGGGTGCTTGCTCTGACGAAGCGGTGGTGTTTCTGCGCCGGGACTGCGCGTGTTTTTGAACGGGGCGCATGACGGCAGAATTCGTAGGTTTCTCTACTCGTGTGGGATTTGAGCTTTATTCGTCACTTGGCAATTCAGCTGCGCGGGTAAACGCAATTCCAACATCTGCCGCGGTGTAATTTCGCCCAGCCGCGTAGCCTTCTAAAAGAGCGCGCGCAAATTTGCGAAACTTGACAGTTGGATCATCGATGGGTTTGCTACCCAAGTGACAGACCAGTGACTTAACGTTTTTCAAGATTTCGTGGGCATCCAGCCTGCTTAAAAACAGCGCGCCGCAATCGTCAGAGACCTGAAAAATCAGGCCAATCGATTGCTCGGCTCGGCGCAAAGACACGACAGATGTTCTTAGGGAGGACAGAATGACAAAAATAACCATGACGGTGAATGGCAAGGCCGTCTCAGGGGACGTAGAGGGGCGCACACTGTTGTCCGCCTTTCTGCGCGAAGATCAGGGCCTGACTGGGACCCACGTTGGCTGTGACACGTCGCAGTGTGGTGCATGCGTGGTGCATGTGGACGGCAAGGCGGTTAAATCCTGCACAATGTTTGCGAGAGAAGCAAACGGTGCCGCAGTCGACACCGTTGAGGGACAGACCAACGCGGATGGGTCGCTCAACGTCATCCAGCAGGCGTTCCAAGATCACCACGGCTTGCAGTGCGGTTTCTGCACCCCGGGCATGGTGATGTCGGCGGCAGCCCTTCTTAAGGAAAACCCGACGCCCACAGAGGCCGAAGTCCGCGAGTACCTAGAAGGCAACATCTGCCGCTGCACCGGATATCACAACATTGTCAAAGCTATCATGGCCGCCTCTGGGCAGGACGTGACCGCTATCGCTGCCGAATAGGGAGAAGACATTATGCCAAGAGATACAGGGATTGGCGCCGCCACCGTGCGCCGCGAAGACGTCCGCTTCCTCACCGGGACGGGCGAATATACCGACGATATTGTTCTCGCAAAGCAGACCTACGCGGTCTTTGCCCGCTCGACCGTGGCCCGTGGCAAAATCAAGTCCATCGACACGTCTGCCGCCGCGCAGATGCCCGGCGTTCTGGCCGTTTTCACAGGTGACGATTTCGTCGATGTCGGCGGTAATCCCGCCGGTTGGTTGATCAACTCTCGCGATGGCGAGCCGATGAAAGAACCCAAACGACCCGTTTTGGCCCATGGCAAAGTGCGCCATGTGGGCGATGCCTATGCGGCCGTGATCGCCGAAACGGTTGAGCAAGCCCGCGACGCGGTTGAAGCCATTGAGGCTGATATCGAAGAACTGCCCGCCATCATTGACATGAATGCGGCACTCTCCAGCAGCACATTCGTGCATGATGAGATCGAGACGAACCAGTGTTTTGACTGGGGCTGGATCGAAGACAATCGTGAGGCGACAGATACCGCGATCAAGAACGCGCATCACGTCACCACGCTGGAGCTGGTCAATAACCGACTGGTGCCCAACGCGATGGAGCCGCGCGCCTCAATCGGTAGCTACAAGGCCAGCACGGGTGAATACACGCTGCACACGACTTCGCAGAACCCACATTTGACCCGGCTTTTGATCTCCGCTTTTGTTTTGGGAATCCCGGAAAACATGCTGACGGTGATTGCGCCCGATGTGGGCGGTGGCTTTGGGTCCAAGATCTATCACTATGGTGAAGAAGCACTGGTATTGGCCGCGGCCAAGCAGGTCGGCCGCCCCGTCAAGTGGACAGCTGATCGGACGGAATCCTTCCTGACGGATGCCCACGGTCGCGACCACGTCACCAAGATCGAACTGGCTCTGGACGCAGAGGGCAATTTCCTTGCGTTCCGCACCGACACAAAGGCCAACGTAGGGGCCTATCTGTCCAACTTCTCAACGGCGACGCCCACGTTCCTGCACGGCACGCTGATGGGGGGGAACTACACGGTTCCCTTGGTCTATGTGAACGTCAAAGCCGTGTTCACAAACACCGCCCCTGTGGATGCTTATCGCGGGGCCGGGCGGCCCGAGGCGACGTATTCCATCGAACGGGTCATCGACAAAGCCGCGCGCGAATTGGGCATGGACCCGATCGAACTGCGCCGCAAAAACTTCGTGAAACCGGACCAGTATCCATACGCTTCTGCGGCAGGTCTGGAATACGACGCGGGCAATTACGATGCGCTGATGGACAAGATGGAAGAGGTTGCAGACCTGTCTGGGTTTGCGGCCCGCCGCAAGGCGAGCGAAGCCAAGGGTATGATGCGCGGTCTCGGCGTGAACGCCTACATTGAGGCATGCGGGATCGCTCCGTCGAACCTTGTGGGGGTGTTGGGTTCCCGCGTGGGGCTGTATGATGCGGCTACAGTGCGGGTCAACGCAACGGGTAACATCAGTGTTATGGTCGGCGCACACAGCCACGGCCAAGGCCATGAAACCGCATTTCCACAGGTGGTGTCCGATATGCTGGGCATTGATGCCAGCACCATCGATATCGTCCATGGCGACACCTCCAAGATCCCTTTTGGCATGGGCACGTACGGCTCTCGCAGCCTTGCGGTGTGTGGCTCCGCGGTGGTCCGTGCGACCGAAAAGATCATTGTCAAAGCCAAAAAGATCGCGGCGCACATGCTCGAAGTGACCGATCAGGACATCTCGTTGAACGATGGTGTGTTCTCGGTTGAGGGCACGAACAAATCCGTAACCTTTGGTGAAGTCGCGCTCAAGGCGTACATTCCCCATGACTATCCGCTCGAAAGCATTGAGCCAGGGCTTGAGGAAACTGCGTTCTACGACCCGGCGAACTTCACATACCCCTCAGGCGCCTATGCCTGCGAGGTGGAAGTAGACCCGGAGACAGGCAAAGTCCGGGTGGACCGGATGTGCGCCGTTGACGACTTTGGCAATGTTATCAATCCGATGATCGTGACTGGTCAGGTGCATGGCGGTCTGGCGCAGGGCATCGGGCAGGCACTGGTTGAGCAGACATTCTACGATGAATACGGCCAACTGCTTAGCGCGTCGTATATGGACTACACCATGCCTCGGGCTGATGATTTGCCGATGTTCCAAGTGGATCACAGCCAAGGCACGCCCTGTGTGCACAACCCGCTTGGCGTGAAAGGCTGTGGTGAGGCCGGAGCGATCGGCTCGCCACCGACTGTGGTGAATGCCGTCGTGGATGCCCTTCAATCGGGTGGCCACAACATCACCCATATCGACATGCCCGTCACGCCCGTGCGCGTGTGGGAAGCCATGCAGAACGCCAAATAAGAGAGGAGGCTTCAGATGTATAATTTCGACGTAGTAACACCGAGCACAATTGCGGAAGCCGCCGCAGCGATGGCCGGGGATGAGGCGCAAGCGCTCGGTGGGGGGCAGACACTGATCCCCACCCTCAAGCAGCGCCTCGCGAGCCCGAACACGCTGGTCTCTTTGTCGGGCGTGTCCGAGATGCAAGGCATCACCAAAGATGGCGACACGCTGCGGATTGGCGGGGCCACGACCCACCATGCTGTGGCTTCGGATGGTCGTTTTCCGGGGCTGTCCGGACTGGCAGGGCAAATTGGTGATCCGGCGGTTCGCAACCGTGGCACCATTGGTGGCAGTCTTGCCAACAATGACCCGGCGGCCTGCTATCCCGCGGCTGCTTTGGCAAGCGGCGCAACCATCATCACCAACACGCGTGAGATTGCTGCGGATGACTACTTCCAAGGCATGTTCGAGACGGCACTGGAAGAGGGTGAGATCATCACCGCTGTGTCCTTTCCGATCCCGCAAGCGGCGAATTACCAAAAGTTCGTCCAGCCTGCCTCACGCTTTGCTTTGGTCGGCGTGTTTGTGGCCAAATATGCCGACGGCGTGCGTGTCGCGGTGACAGGGGCTTCGAACGACGGTGTGTTCCGCTGGACCGAAGCGGAGGAGGCCCTGAGCCGTGATTTCAGCGCAGCGGCACTTGAGGGGCTGAATGTCTCAGAGGATGACATGATCTCAGATCTGCATGGCACGGCACGATACCGTGCGCATCTGATCAAGGTCATCACGGGACGTGCGGTGACTGCCGCAAGCTAGGTCTTTTCACAACACTATGACAAAGGGCGGAGCAATCGTTCCGCCCTTTTTCGTTGCAAAACCTATGCGGCCGCGCGCTGGGCTGTGCGCAGAGATGGCTAGTACGGCGGCAACCGCACCTCCTTGTTGCGGCGATCTGTTTGGGACTGTTTTTGAGCAAGTCTGCGTCACGGCGCTTGTTCTCAAAGCACCAAGGACCGAGACTGATAGGTCTTGCAAATCCAAGCGGGAAAAACGCACGCTTACCCTTGGCAATTCCGCGCTCCCATGATGAGGTGAACCACCGCCCCTGCGACGTCAGAGGGGCACGACACACTCAGGGAGTTTTCTATGACCAAGTTGACAGGCTTGATGGCCATTGCCGCGCTGCTGTCCACAACAGCGGTTGCTTCAGCGGAGACCCTTCGTTGGGCACGTGCGGGCGACGCGCTTACGTTGGACCCCCACGCACAAAACGAAGGCCCAACGCACACAATCCGACACCAAATGTACGAGCCTCTGCTTGTGCGCGACACTACGGGCGCGTTTGAGCCCGCTCTTGCGACCGAGTGGGCCCCCAGCGCATCCGATCCAAACGTCTGGATTTTTCAGCTGCGCCAAGGCGTGACTTTCCACGGCGGTGAAACATTCACGGCTGAGGACGTGGTTTTCTCGTTTGAACGCGCGAAGCAAGAAAACTCCGACATGAAAGAGCTGATCGGCTCGATCACCGAAGTTCGCGCCGTAGGCGAATATACCATTGAGATGGTAACCGACGGTCCAAACCCGATTCTGCCGTCCAACCTGACCAACCTGTTCATCATGGACAAAGGCTGGGCCGAGGCAAACAATACCGTCAACGTGCAGGATTTTGAGGGCGGTGAGATCACATACGCCACCACCAATGCCAACGGTACTGGGCCCTATGTCCTCACATCGCGTGAGCCTGATGTGCGCACGGTGATGACCCGGAACGAAAACTATTGGGGTCGGGATCAGTTCCCGATGGAGGTCTCTGAGATCATCTACACCCCAATCCAGAATGCGGCGACCCGCGTGGCGGCGTTGCTGTCGGGTGAGGTGAACTTCCTTCAGGACATGCCGGTTCAAGACCTTGTGCGTGTGAACGACGCAGATGGCTTGACCGTGAAAAAGGCCCCACAAAACCGTGTGATCTTTTTCGGTATGAACCAAGGCGCGGATGACATCGAAGCCGACAACATCGACGGCGCAAACCCGCTGGCCGATGTGCGCGTGCGCAAAGCGATGTCCATGGCAATCAACCGCGACGCCATCCAAACCGTCGTAATGCGTGGGCAGTCTGAGCCAGCAGGCATGATTGCACCGCCGTTCGTGAACGGTTGGACCGCTGAAATGGATGCCGAAAGCTCGACCAACGTCGAAATGGCGCGTTCGATGCTGGCCGAGGCTGGTTATGCCGATGGGTTCTCGATCCGTCTGGATTGCCCAAACGATCGCTACATCAACGATGAAGCCATCTGTCAGGCGGCGGTCGGTATGCTGGGTCAAATCGGCGTCACTGTGAACCTTGATGCCAAGCCCAAGGCGCAGCACTTCCCGCTGATCACCGACGGCAAGACCGACTTCTACATGCTGGGTTGGGGCGTGCCGACGTACGATTCCGAGTACATCTTTAACTTCCTCGTTCACGGCCGCGAAAGCGACATTGGCACATGGAACGGTACAGGCTTCGACAACGACGAAATCGACGCCAAAATCGCGAGCCTTTCGTCCAACACGGACCTTGCTGCGCGGAATGCTGACATCGCGGCCATCTGGCGTGTGGTTCAGGATGAGGCGCTTTATATCCCCGTCCACCACCAAGTGCTGAACTGGGGCATGGCCGAAGGCGTTGGTATCGACGTTGACGCCGAAGATCAGCCCAAAGTGAAATACTTCACAATGAACTAAACACATTGGGCTGCCCGCATCCGCGGGCGGCCCTTTTTTGGTCCGTGCAAAACGCTCAAGAAAGGGAAATTTAGATGTTCCGCTTGTCTACTGCTATCGCTTTGGTGCTGGCGCTGCCTGCCTCTGCCGAAGAGTTCAATTTCGCCGTTACCACGGATCCGCAAACGATGGACCCGCATGCGGTGAACTCCGCCCCGGTTCTTGGGTTTCTGAACAACGTTTACGAAGGCCTGGTGCGCCGCGGCAAAGACATGGCGATTGAGCCATCGCTCGCCACTAGCTGGTCGCCTATTGGTGATGGCGAAGGCTGGCGTTTTGTGTTGCGCCAAGGGGTGACGTTTCAGGACGGATCGGCCTTTGATGCGGATGATGTGATTTTCTCGTACGAGCGCGCCTCCTCCGAGCAGGCTGATACCTCAAGTTGGTTCGCCCCAGTGAGTGATGTGATCAAAGTGGACGACTTTACTGTCGACATCATGACCAGCGCGCCGAACCCTATTTTTCCAGACTCCATCGCCAACTGGATGATGATGGACAGCGGTTGGGCTGCGGCAAACAACGCCGAACGCCCCGACAAAGAACAAGGCAACTATGCTACGCTGAATGCCAATGGCACTGGCCCATTCCAAATCGCAGCGCGTCAGCCGGATCTGAGCACCGTGCTTGAGCCGCACGCCGGATGGTGGGATGAGGTGGAGCATAACCTCACGCGGGTCGAAATGACCCCGATCCAGAATTCCGCAACAGCGCTTGCTGCCCTTTTGTCGGGTGACGTTGATTTCATTAACCCTGTGCCCATTCAGGATGCCGCTCGGCTGCAAGGCAATCCAGATGTGCAGGTGATCCAAGGGATCGAGGCACGCGTCATAATGCTAGGGTTTGACCAGCAACCAGGTGCCGCCGAAAGCGGGCAGGGCGGATCGGATATGTTCCTAGATGCCCGCGCGCGTGAAGCCGTGGCCAAAGCGGTGAATGTACCGGCTATCTTGCAGACCATCATGCGCGGCAACGCCGAGGTGGCAAGCCAGTTGGTCAGCCCCGCAATGCGCGGCTATTCCGACGCGCAAGCCGCGCCCTATGCCTACGACCCGGACGCCGCACGTGCCTTGGCGGCTGAAGCGGGTCTGACAGGGCAAACGATCTCGCTCAAATGTCCGAATGATCGCTACCTGAACGACGAAGCCGTCTGCCAAGCCGTCACAGCCATGCTCGCGCAGGCGGGGATGGACGTGTCGCTGGATGCGATGCCCGTGTCTAACTATTGGCCTGAGCTGCGCGCTGACAACTTCGATATGTACCTACTTGGATGGTCGCCGGGCACGTTTGATGCCGAGCATCCCATTCGCTTCCTCGGCTCCACCCCAAATGAGGAAAAGCGTTTAGGCTCGTGGAACTTCGGGGCCTATTCGAATGATCGCATCGACACGCTTTTGCCGATGATCCAGTCCGAAATCGATGACACTGTCCGTCAGGGCATGCTCGACGAGGTCGCCAAAATCATGCAAGACGAGGTGGCCTACGTGCCGTTGTATGTGCAGCCCTTGGTTTGGGGCGCACGCGCGAACATCAACGTTACACAGCGCCCGGATAACTTCTTTATCCTGCGTTGGGTCACAGTTAACTAAGACCTCCCACACCCTCGGGCTTTGGCTCGGGGGTGTTGTCCAAGAAAGACCTCTATGCTCTCTTTTATTGTCAAACGCGTCGGGCAATCTGTCTTGGTGCTTCTGGTTACGGGCCTTGTGGCGTTCTCGATGTTTACTTTCGTCGGGGACCCCATCGACAACATGCTGGGCCAAGAACGCACGATGGAGGACGTTGAGCGTCTGCGTGCGCAGCTTGGTCTCGATAAGCCGTTTGTTGTTCAGTACTTCCGCTTTCTTGAACAAGCGGCGCAAGGGAACTTTGGTATATCGTACCGCCAAGGCCGTCCCGTCGCTGAAATCTTGATGGAGCGCGCACCTGCCACGCTGGAACTGGCCGCGGTGTCGGGGGTGTTGGCTATTGCGATGGGCATCGCTTTGGGCGTTTTCACTGCGATCCGCCGCAATGGGGTTGCAGCCAATCTGATCATGTCCATCTCTCTGATCGGGGTGTCGCTGCCGACCTTTTTGATCGGCATTCTGTTGATTTATCTTTTTAGCGTTGAGCTGGGTTGGTTGCCGAGCTTTGGTCGCGGTGAGACGGTCCAAATTGGCGGCTGGTCTACGGGCTTTTTAACGGAATCTGGGCTCAAGGCTTTGATCCTGCCGTCAATCACATTGGGCCTATATCAGATGACGCTGATCATGCGCTTGGTCCGCTCTGAGATGTTAGAGGTTCTGCGCCAAGACTACATCCGCTTTGCCCGCGCCCGAGGGCTTGGCGATCGGGTGGTCAATTTTCGTCACGCGCTCAAGAACACGATGGTGCCGGTAATTACGGTGATTGGCCTGCAACTTGGATCTATTATCGCCTTCGCGATAATTACCGAAACCGTGTTTCAGTGGCCCGGGGTGGGGCTGTTGTTTATCAACGCGATCCAGTTCGTCGATATCCCCGTTATGGCCGCCTATCTGATGCTGATTTCGGTGATGTTTGTGGCTATCAACCTTATTGTGGACATCTTGTACGCGATGATTGATCCGCGTTTGAGGGCAGCATCATGAACCGTTTTCTCGACAGTGACGTATTCTATGCGTTCCGGACCAGTCCTGTGGCGATTGTCTCGTTTTTCGTTACGGTCCTGATGGTCCTCGCGGCGGTCTTTGCGCCGCTGATTGCGACGACCAACCCCTTTGATCCGGCGAGTTTGAACCTGATGAATGGGTTCACCGCCCCAATGGAACCGAACGCCTTCACGGGCGAGAGCTTCTTTCTTGGCACCGATGATCAAGGTCGCGATGTGTTTTCGACCATTCTGTACGGCTTGCGCATTTCGCTCTTTGTGGGGGTTGCGGCTGTGATGTTGGCGATGGTGATCGGCATCTTTTTGGGCCTTCTGAGCGGCTATGTCGGCGGCTGGACCGAGACGATCATCATGCGCGCAGCAGATGTGCAGCTGACCTTTCCATCCATTCTTGTGGCGATGCTGATCTTTGGTGTGGCCAAGGGCGTGACACCAGTGGAGTACCGCGATCAGATGGCAATCTGGGTGCTGATCCTTGCGATCGGCTTGTCGGATTGGGTCCAGTTCGCGCGTGTTGTGCGTGGGGCCACATTGGTCGAAAAGTCCAAGGACTACGTAGCCGCTGCGCGCCTCATCGGGCGGTCACCACTAACGATCATGATCCGGCACATCTTGCCTAACGTCCTGTCGCCTGTGCTGGTCATCGCGACGATTTCACTAGCGCTGGCTATTATAGCCGAGGCGACGCTTAGCTTTTTGGGTGTGGGCGCGCCGGCAACTCAGCCGTCGCTAGGCACATTGATCCGCATCGGCCAGGGCTTCTTGTTCTCGGGCGAATGGTGGATCCTTCTTTTTCCTGCATGCACATTGCTCGTTCTGGCGCTGGCCGTGAATCTGTTGGGCGACTGGCTGCGTGACGCTTTGAACCCGAGGCTACGATGACAGAACCTGTCCTATCCATACGTAACCTGACGGTTGAAATCCCTACACGCCGCGGATTGTTCAAACCGGTTCAGGGCGTGTCCTATGATATTCGGCCCGGTGAAATTCGGGGGGTCGTGGGCGAATCCGGTGCGGGTAAATCCATGACCGGTAACGCAGTGATTGGCCTGCTCGACCCGCCTGCGCGGGTTTCCGAGGGTGAAATTTGGCTAAACGGGCGGCGCATCGACCAGCTAGATGCGGAGCAAAAGCGCCGGATCCGGGGCGGCGAAATCGCCATGATCTTTCAGGATCCGCTGACCTCGCTCAACCCACTGTTCACCGTGGGCGAGCAGTTGGTTGAAACGATCCAATTGCATCTGGGGCTTTCATCGTCCGAGGCACAATCGCGTGCGATTGCGCTTTTGGACCGGGTGCGTATTCCCAACCCCGAGGAACGGTTTCACCAGTACCCCCACCAGTTTTCGGGCGGTATGCGGCAGCGTGTGGTTATCGCGTTGGCGCTGTGCTCTGAGCCGTCTGTTATCGTGGCCGATGAGCCGACAACCGCGCTGGACGTCAGTATTCAGGCGCAGGTGTTGGACCTGATCAAGGAACTCGCGCGCGAGCGTCAGGTTGGCGTCATCCTTGTCACCCATGATATGGGCGTGATTGCAGATACGACCGATGAGGTCACCGTGATGTATGAGGGTCGCGTGGTCGAGCAGGGCACGACCAGCCAAATCCTCGGCGCGCCGACGCATGAATATACCAAAAGCCTGATCGCCGCCGTGCCCCGTCCGCAGGTCAAACTGCACCGCTTTCCACAGGTCAGCTATGGTGGGCGAGAGACAGCGTTTAAGATCGAAGACTTGGCCCGCAACTGGGACCGTTCGACAGCGTCAAAATCCGGCACCCTCGTAGAGGTGAAAGGCCTGACCAAGCGGTTCTTGGCAAAGGGCTCAATCCTGCCGTCTCAGCGGCGCTATTTTACCGCTGTGGATGATGTCTCGTTCGACATCAAAGATGGTGAGGTGTTTGGCTTGGTGGGCGAGTCCGGGTCAGGCAAGTCCACTGTCGCGCGCATGCTTGCGACGCTTTATCCTGTCGATGGCGGCACCGTGACTTTCGATGGCGATGAGGTCACGGGCATGGATGCAAAGCAGCTTTCGGCCTATCGCAAACAAATCCAGATGATCTTTCAGGATCCGTTCTCATCCCTAAATCCGCGCATGTCGGTGGGGGATATCGTGGCCGAACCGCTTGCCCATCACAAACTGCTCAGCCGGGCTGAAATTGGCCCAAGGGTGCGGGAATTGCTGGACCGCGTCGGGCTGGCATCTGATGCGTATCGTAAATACCCGCATGAGTTTTCAGGTGGTCAACGCCAGCGTATTTCGATTGCGCGCGCGCTTGCGACACAGCCCCGGTTCCTGATTTGTGATGAACCGACTTCGGCGCTTGATGTATCTATCCAGGCGCAAATCCTAAATATCTTGAAGGATTTGCAGGAGCATTTGGGCCTTACGATGCTGTTTATCTCCCATGATTTGCCGGTGGTGCGCCAGATGTGCGACCGCGTCGGGGTGATGCGACAGGGCAAACTGGTTGAGGTGCAGGAAACGAGCGCGTTGTTTGAGGCCCCGAAATCGGATTACACCCGCGAGTTGTTGGATTTGATGCCGCGTCTTGAGCAGCTGTCCGAGGAGCAAATCGCAGAACTGCGCACCTGAAACGGGCTGCCTGCACAAGGCACAAATGGATGCCGACCTTGTGACCGGCATCCATCAGATTTTTACTGATATTCAAGCAAAGTAGAAATCATCGGCCGTCAGGAAACCGGTCACATCGTGCAGCATCGCGATTTTTGTATTGTCCAAGTTGACCAGTAATCCATCGTCGGTCTGTAGCTGGGTAATGTGGATGTTGTAGTTGTCAGGGTTCAGATCGAACCCGATCAAGCCCAACGCGTCTTCATCCAGCCCAAAGTCATAGACTTCGTTGTAGCCGATATCCTCTGCTGTGTCGGCACCATATCCCAACACGATCAAGTCCGAGCGGCCATCCGTTTGGTCTAATGCCACGCCGCTCAGGTCAAAGGTGTTTTCGCCTTTGCCGACCAGTGTGTTTTCAAAGATCGTGCCGTTGATCGTGGTGTTGGCATCGTTGATGGCGACTTCTTGGTACTCCATCAACAGTTCCGCATCGTACAGATTGACCGGCTTCATATCGCCTTTGATATAGTAGGCGACGTCGAAGCTGTCGGTCATGTTCACGCCGTTGGCCGAGACTTCACCACTGTTGCTTATCCAGCCTGCGCTGAGGGTGAGCGGAGAGGTCCCGCTCCAATCCAACAGGTTCAGGACGGTGGTCGTGTCTGCCCCGACCTCGTATTTCTCCTGTCCGTTGGTGACGGGGGGCGGGTTGCTGACGTCCTGCGGAATGGTGACACTGGGCAGGTCTTGACCGTATTTGTCGGGCTGAAGCCGCCAGCGCGGGCCGACCTCATACTCAGACCCGTCGTCTGTTAGGTCCGCTTGGAAAGGCTCACGGTCCATGGTCGTGTACCATGCTTTCGTAAAGCCATCGGTCAGGTCGCTGGACAGTGCGCCGATCTGCGACAGGGTTGATCCATCAGCCGCATCGATCAAGGAAAAGTCGCGCAGAACCGTCCCGATAGCCTCACCAGAGGGAGAGGTGTTGAGGTACCCAATCGGGTTGCCGCCCAGATCAAACACAACCGTCGATGTCGGTGTGTCCGACAGGTAGCTTTGCAGAAATGTGCCATCACCCGCGTAGACATTCTTGCGCGACACCCAAAGGACATTGTCCGCATCAAACGGATCGCGGACCTCAACGTAGTCAGGCAAAACGCCAATCGCGGCCTCGTTTTCAAAATCCTCGGGGCGGATTTGGTCGTTTGGGTTGTTGGTGACAGTGTGGTTCACCACCAACTCTGCGGCCGTGATTTGATAGAGTTGCAACAGGCCATCACCATCACTGTCGATAGTCCACTCATCGGGCAGGTCCATCTTGGCGTCGAGGCGCACATCATTGGGTCGCTTGATCGCATTACCCCACCGATAGAGCAGCTTGCCGTCGTCCTTTAGCGTGACGGAGTAGTCACTGCCCACGGCAATATCCGCGAGGATCGTGCTTTCGTTCGGGGCCAAAATATCCGAAATCCCAAAGACGCCAAAACCGTTCAGGTTGCCGTCCACGACATCAACAGTACCGTCATTGCCAATATCAACCATGGCGACATAGCGGCTTGTGCCCTCAAAATCCTGATAGCCCATGAAGGCGGAATATGCGTCTGCGGTGCCATCGCGATCAAAGTCGATGGACAGCGGCGTATCGGCATCTGCCTGTTCCAAGGCTGTCACGATTTCCTTAATGTAGAAGTCGTGCAGCACGTCCTGTTGCAGCCGACCGTTTGGATCAAGGATTGGCTGGAAGGTGTCGTCGATCTGATAATCCACAATCCGCAGGTCGTCGTCTAACTGATAAAACCCCGTATCATCACCGGGAAAATCTTGTTCCGCTAGAATGTCTTGCATGACGGAGTAATGTTCGGTCGATGCTTTGACAAAGTTGCCCCCGATGCCCTCAAGCCATGTGCCAAGACGCGCGGGCGTCGAGAAGGTATCGGTGCGCGCATCGGCGACTGCGATGCCGTCACCACCGGGCAGCGTGCCTACGAAGCCTTCGCCAAAGTCGCCGTCCCAGACCTTTTGCTGCGCGCCGATAAAGTCATCGACATAAAAGCCGAATTCGCTGTCGATTGGGTTGATTGTAACCCCTTCCTTGGTGACCACTTGTGTGCTGAGGTCGAGGTTGCCGGGTCGATCGGCGAGGGTGGTGCCGTCAAACCCGACGGTTATGTCATCGACGTTGAACACATAGCTGGATTTGAATTGGACTGTGTCGGCATCCAAAAGCGAGACGTCGGGCGGCGTCGGCGCTGGTGCTGGTTTGTCGGACCCGCCATCCCCACCGCCTGAACCGTCGCCGTTTCCGCTGCCACCAGCGTTGGGGTTGCCTGAGCCGTCTCCGTTCCCGTTGCCGGGGCTAATCCCACCGGGGTTAGGATTGCCCGCGCCATTTCCGTTGCCGTTACCAGGATTGTTACCTCCGGGATTTGGGTTGCCTGTGCCGCCTTGTCCCGCCGCAGGATTGCCGCCTGCGCCGAAGCCAGAGTTGCCAGAACTGTTGGGATTGCCGCTTGTGCCCAATCCCGCCTGTTGAGCGGCGTCACTGGCGACTGTGCTGATGGCCTTGGGGCTTGCAGCCTGCGCAAAGACACCAGTCGCGGCACTAAGCGCAGAGGCGGCGCGTTCGTTACTGTCAGCCTCATTGGGTACGTCGATTACACTTAGATTACTGGCAAGAACTTCTGTGTCTAATTCCAATAGATCAGCCGCCGCGATCTGTTCGACGATATCTTCGATCAAAGCCTTTTGTCTGCCCAACGGTGTGACTGCTGCGCCAATCGCGCTTGGGATTGGGCCATTTGATGGTCGGCCTTTGCCAGAATTTGCCATCTAATCCTCCTAACATATGTCTTCAAAACGATGCCAAGGTAGCCCAAGCTCAGTATGCTTTCGCGTCGGGTTGCCTCGTCTTCAAATTTAAATATGTGAATGTGATCGAGTTGATTTTGATCAAGTGGTGGGGGTGTTTTGAACAAACATTGAGTAATTTGTACAAAATGCATCCGCAGATGGCTTGGATATTGGATCACGTCTCGCGGAAGGCTTTGGCAAAATAATCCGTCAGGGGTTTTGCTAGGTAAGCCAGCGGTGACCTTTCTCCGGTTTTGATAAAGGCTTCCACGGGCATGCCGGGCAACAGGACCTGATCTCCCAATTTGCCCATCTGATCCTCTGCGGGGATCAGTTCTATCTGATAGTACGACACGCCGGTGGCATCGTCGGTGAAGACATCTGCCGATAGGTTGGTTACGTGGCCAAAAACATCGGGCGTCATGCGCTGATCAAAGGCGGCAAAGCGCAGCGTTGCGCGTTGGCCGACGTGGACCTGATCAATGTGGATGGGGTCGACGCGTGCCGAGACCACGAGAGGCTGGTCTTGTGGGATAATGTACATGATCGGCTCCGCAGGTGAGACGACCGATTGCAGTGCAAAGACCTGTGAGCCGTAGACGACACCGGCGACCGGCGCGCGCACGTCGAGATGAGCCAGGGTATCGAGCAGGCTAAGGCGGCGCTGTACCAGTTCGACCTCATGGTATTGCAGGTCTCGCAGGCTTGAAATCGCCTCTTCGCGCAGTCGCGTCGTGAGCGTGATGCGACGAATGTTGAGAGCTGCGATTTGACCGCGCAATTGGGCAATGCTGGCGGTGGTTTTCCCGATTTCACCGGCAAGTCGGGCCTGCTCGCGCAGGAGGGACGACAGTCGGGATGCTGGGGTAAGACCTTTGTCGAACAGGTCTTGGGTGTCGGTAAGCTCGGCCTCTATCAGGATGTTCTGTTTTTCGAGAGCGGTCAGTTGAGCGCCGACGCCCAAGATTTGGTTTTCCGTTTGGGCGATCTGTTCATCAATTTGTTCGGCATTCTGGCGTAGGGAAGTGGCACGCGCCTCAAACAGACGTTTTTGACCGGCAATCAAGGATTGGACGTCTGCATTGGCCCGCGCAAGGGTTTGTAAATCTATGGGGATGGGAAGTGTATTTAGCCCGTCACGCTCTGCCTGAAATCGGGCCTTGCGGGCCAAAATCTCGAACAACTGCCCTTCGATGATGGCCAGCTCTGACCGCATTTGCGTGTCGTCAAATTGTAGGACGATGTCGCCCGCCGCGACGTGATCACCGTCTTTGACGAATAATGCTCCGACCACACCACCCTGCGGGTGTTGCAGCACTTGGCGGTTAGATTCCACTTGGATCATGCCGGGGGCGATGACGGCGCCTGCGATACGGGCCTCAACACTCCAGACACCGATGACACCCACCAAGATGGTCAAGGCGACTGAGCCGATCAGCAGCGCGCCTGTTGCCTTCCATTTGCGGGGCGAGGGGGCATGCGCTGTCATTGTGGTTCTACCTTTTTGACCGGTTTGCGGATTTCGTGAACGTTGCCGACCATGGATTTTAGAACTTCATCACGGGGGCCCTCGGCTTTGATCTGGCCGTTCTCGATGATCAAAAGACGGTCGCATTCAGATATCGCGGAGGGGCGGTGGGTCATAATGATGACGCCCCGGTTCGCGGCCTTAAAGTCGCGCACTGCGCGGTTAAGGGCGGCCGATCCATCCGCGTCGAGGGCTGAGTTCGGCTCATCCAGTAAAAGCAGCACCGGGTCGCCGTACAAAGCGCGGGCAAGGCCAATGCGCTGTTTTTGTCCGCCGGATAGCTGACCGTCTTCGCCTTGGATCAGCGTATTGTAGCCTTGGGGGAGCGATAGGACCATTTCATGGACATTGGCGCGCTTGGCAGCCTCAATGACCTTTTCTTGGTCCGGCTCGGTCGACATGCGCGCGATGTTTTCACTGATGGATCCAGTGAACAGCACAACCTCTTGTGGGAGGTAGCCGATGTAGGACCCCAATGCATCAGGACTGTACTGATCCAGAGTTGCACCGCCAAACCGGACCTCTCCGGCTGCAATCTTTGTTAGACCTAGCAGCGTTTTGGCCAATGTCGTCTTGCCTGACGCGCTTTTGCCTATGACGCCAAGGGCTTCGCCTGCGCCCATGTAAAACGAGATGCCGCGCAAAACGGGTGCCCGTGCGCCCGGAGGGACGACAGTCACGCCTGCGAACGATATGTTTGCCTCTGGCGTTGGGAGGCGGTGGAAATTTGGATCCTCTGGGGTGGAGCGCAAAAGCTCTGATAGAGCTGTCCATGCGCCGCGCGCTTTTTGGACCATGGCCCATTGACCCAAGGCCTGTTGTACCGGCGCAAGAGCGCGCCCCAAAAGAATAGAACTGGCGATCATCGCGCCTGCGGTTAGCTCACCCTGCAACACAAGGTAGGCCCCAAGCGCGAGCATTGAAGACTGCAGCAAGAGTGTACTGGATTTGCTAAATGACGAAAACAACCCGGTCCAATCGCTCGATTTGATTGATTGCCCCAAAGCGGTGTCGCGTAGGGTGAGCCAGCGTGCCGCGACCGAGCCGGTCATCCCCTGTGATCGTACGACCTCCGCGGAGCGACGCACCTGTTCGGCAAGTCCTTGCGCGCGGAGCGAGGAGGCCTGTGCCTCAAGCGTTTTGGCGTTGGTGAGCCAGTTGTTCACGAGGGTAATCAGGATCAAGGTTGCGCTGCCAAACGCAGCGAGCCAGCCCATCCATGGGTGAAACAAAAAGATTGCGCCGATGAACATGGGTGTCCATGGAATGTCGAACAGTGCGGTCATGACGTTTGATGTGAACAACGTGCGCAGCGTTTCGAGATCGCGCAGGCCGCTTGCGGGTTCGGACCTGTCGCGGGGGAAGAGCGCGCGTTTGAGACCCGCGTTGAACACGCGGCCATCGAGCAACGACTGGAACCGCGCGCCGAACCGAGCCAGCACACGGCCGCGGGCGAAGTCCAAAAATGCCATCAGCGTGAACAGAACCACCACCAGCAGAAATAGCGCGAGCAAGGTTTCTTCGGAGCGGGACCCAAGGACGCGGTCATAGACCTGCAACATAAAAAGGGGACCGGTCAGCATTAGCAAGTTCACGAACACACTGAAGACGAATGTTGCCAGCAACAGCCATGCGCCGGAGCGGCGCGCCTTGCGAAGTTCCGGCAGTCCGAAGGGGGATTTTCTCATGCAGTCGTCTCACCGGGTCGTGGTTGTTTAGGTGATGACGCTTGGAAATCCGCATGCTGGGGCAGGGACAGATTGAGCCATCTCTTCCATGGCTAGGGGAGCTGGGCGGCTAGGTTTTGACTTTTGTCAATCCAAGTCGGTCTTCCTGCGTCCGGGAGGGGGCGCAGGAAGACCCGCGCCTATTCGAAATCAATTTCGATTTCGATGCGGCGGTTGCGTTCGCGGCCTTCTGCGGTCTCGTTGTCGGCAATGGGGCGGGTTTCACCGTAGCTGGTTGCGGACATGATGCGCTCGGGCACCTCTTCTAGGGCCTCGATCTCTTGGACGACGCTGGCGGCGCGGGCTGCGGCAAGGTCCCAGTTGTCACGGTAAAGCGCGCCAAAGGCGATGGGCACGTTATCCGTATGGCCCGCCACGACGACTTTGCTGCCGGGATCGTTGGTGACAGCGGCCAGTTCGGCCACAATGGATTGCGCGGCACCGGTCAGTTCGGCTGAACCGGACGGGAAGGCGCCACCCGCCCCAAGGGTGACAAAGACGGTGCTGTCGCGTCGTTCTACTGTGACCATGCCTTGGTCGATCTCATTTTGAAGGTTGGCGTTCAGCTCTGCCTCTGCCTCACGTGCGAGTTGCTCCGCGCGGGCGTTTTGATCAAGCTGCTCTTGGTCCCGCGCACCGCCTGTGGCATCTTGTTGGCGTTCAAGTTCGGACACCATGCTGATCAGTTCGTTCAGGGTCTGATCCAACCCGCCAAACAGGACCTCTTGTTCGGATTTGCCTGTTGCAAGGCCCGCGATTTCAATCGCTTGGCCAACGCGCTTGAACTTTTCGATCATCTCTTGGGGGGAGGCGTCTTCGGCGTTGAGATCGACGACCACCTTGTCGTCGACCATCTCGGCGGTCATGTTCACGGCCTCACCGATCTTTTGCAACGCGTCCAAAAGTTGTTCGGCATCAGAGCGACCGTCTTTGTCGGATTGGCTGTCCGCGTCCGTGCCGCCGAGCCCTTCGTTGTCTTCGGCGCCTTCGAGTAGATCATCTTCGCCGTCCATGTCGCGATCATCAGAGGGAATTTTGACCTCTGGTTCGCGGATTTCGGTTGTCTCTTGGGTCATTTCCTCGGTCACCGAAGGGGCGGGTGAGGGGCTGAAATTCATCTCAAGGATTGTGGTGCCCTTGGGCTGTTCCACCACTGGTACGACCCTCTGCACCCCGAAGGAGTCTTTGAGCGAGCCAGAAATCTGTTTGAACTTTGGCACGTTCATTTCGGCGAAGGACAGGATGAGGACGAAGAACGCCATCAAAAGTGTCGCAAGGTCAGCAAAGGTCGCCATCCACGCAGGTGCGCCGACCGGAGGACACTTTGGGCATTCCTCGTCTTCGTCCTCTTCTTCGACAACTTCGATGGCTTCAGCCATGGGTGGTCTCCCGTTGCGCGCACATCATTTATGCAGCTTCAATCTTGGACTGCATCTTGGGCGGTAGGTTCGAGACCATCTGATCTTGGATGTTCCGCGGGGACTCGCCGCGTGCAATGTTGCGCAAGCCAAGGACGATCATTTCGCGGTAGATCACCTCATAAGCTGTGTAGCCTTCGAGTTTGGTTAGGATCGGGGCAAAGATCACGTTGGCCACAATCGCACCGTACATGGTGGTTAATAGCGCCACGGCCATCGCAGGACCGATGGCTTTGGGGTCTTCCATGTTGCCAAGCATCAGCACCAGGCCAATCAACGTACCGATCATACCCATCGCAGGGGCCAGATCGATCCATGCTTTGATCACGTTCTGGTTCGACTCGTGGCGCGCCTTCATCGATTTGATTTCTTGGTTCAACTGCTGGACCAGTTTGCTTTCGTCGGCGCCATCAACCAAGAGCTGCATACCTTTTTCAAAGAATTTGTCAGGGACGTCTTGGCCTTCTAGGGCCATCATCCCGTCCTTTCGCGCAATGCCGGCCAGTTCGATCATCCGCTCGATCATTTTGTCCAGTTTTTTGACTGGCGGCAGGAACGCCTTGGCCATCGCGCCAAAACTGCCGAAAAACGTGCCAATGGGGGTGGTGTACATCGCGGCGAAGAACGTACCGCCGATAACGATCAGCACTGATGGTACATCAAAGAAGGGTGCCAGGCCGCCGCCCACGATCATAGCACCGCCGATCATGGCGAAGGCGCCGATTAGTCCGACGATCGATGCGATATCCATGGGGCTTCTCCTGCGATGGACGGTTTCGGCATGGAATATGCAAGCGCAGTGCCAAATCGAATATGTCGTCCGGGAGAGATTATTTGATGGAGACGAAGCAAAGAATGCGCCTTCGCCAGTGGGTCAAGGGGGGATGCCTTGCCTTGGGGGTCATGGTTCATGCGCAAGGGGCAGTGGGGCAAGAGAATTCAGGGCGGATGGCGAAAGGTCCGATTGTGATCGATCTGCTGGAAGGCTTGGAATGGATGCGGTGCAGCGTGGGGCAGGTTTGGTCCGGGGGCGGATGCCGTGGCACTGTTTTGAAGGCTCCGTTGGAAGCCGCGGATGACGTAATTCTGCGGGCATCCCGCAGTTCGGGGGATGGCTGGCGCCTGCCCACGCGCAAAGAGTTAACGCGACTTGCGGAAATGAATGACACACCGCCTATGATCAACGAGACCCACTTCCCGGGGACCTATCGTGGCAGTTATTGGACATCGAACCGTAACCGGCTGCTTTGGGGTAACCATTGGGTTGTAAACTTTAACACAGGTCACGCCTATGCGCGGGCATTGCCGCGGCAGCCGCTTGCGTTTCGTTTGGTGCGGGATCGCTAGGCCAGGAGGTTATCGGGCGCGTGTATCACGTCGTTCAAGCAGTGCTTTGCCAATCGCACAAACGGCTAGCACGCCGACAAATCCAAGCGACAACGTCAGGGTCGATTGCCCTTGGAGCAGTTCGAATGTTTGTGGGCTGAGCAGGTTGAGTAGGGCAGTTCCGACCACCGCGCCTATAAAGAACCTGATTGCGATGCAGCGCCGACAGGGTGGTGTCTGATCGTCAATTTTTTTCATGCTGCAAAATCCTGAGTGGCTAAAAAATTGCCATTGAGCTGATGCATGCAATTAATATGCGTGAACTGACTTAGCGTAACTCAAGACAGTTAATTTTCTCAAAAGATACAAACAATCAATGCCTTGGCGTTGTTACCCTAGCGTTAACCACGATTAGGGGTTTTTGATGTTACATTTATCCATGCAGGCGCAGATTACGCAGCGCCAATCACTTGTTTTTACGCCGCAGCTTCAGCAGGCGATCAAATTGCTACTGCTCAACAACTTTGAGTTGTCGAGCTATGCGGAGAAGGTCGCCGAGGAAAATCCGTTTGTGGAAGTGGAAAAGCCCAAGGCGATGCCGCGTTTGGCGATGGGCGGCGGGCAGGCGGATAACGGTGACTATGACCCGATTGCGCACATTGCCGACACGTCTGATCAGTCGTTTCAGGCGCAAATTTTCCGTCAGGTGGAGGATTTGTTACCGGATGCGGCGTCGCGGGCCATTGGGTATGCATTGGCCTCTCATCTTGAGCCAACCGGCTGGATCACGGAACCGTTGGATGCCATCGCTGACAACATGGGTGTCGATTGGGCGCGTGCCGAGCAGGTCTTGATGCAGTTGCAAAAGGCAGAGCCGGCTGGGTTGTTCGCGCGCAATCTGACAGAGTGCCTGAAGCTACAGGTGCGTGGTCCTGCGGCAGAGGCTGCGCGGCTCCATACCTTGATTGATAATCTCACATTGATCCAAGCGGGCGAGTTAAGCGCGTTACGCCGCAAGTTGGATTGCACCCAAGATGAGCTGGGCCAAGCGTTACGTCAATTGCGCGGGTTGGACCCCAAGCCAGGCTTAGGTCTTGGCGGGGCAGATGTGATGCCGGTGCGTGCGCCGGACTTGCGCGCGTACCAAGATGCGAATGGCGATTGGGTGGCTGAGTTGAATAACGCGACATTGCCCGTGATCAAGGTTGATGAGGCGTTAGGGCGCCGTGTGCGCAAACTGACGATGGAAGACGCTGACCGTGAATTTGTGCGTACATCGCTTGGGACTGCGCGTTGGTTGAGCCGCGCGATTGCGCAGCGCAACGAGACGAGCATCAAGGTTGCCGCAGAAATCGTTCGGTATCAAAAAGCGTTTCTTGAGAATGGGATGCAGCACATGCGGCCTCTCAAGCTAAAGGCGATTGCAGACGCTGTCGGGGTGCACGAAAGCACGATTAGTCGCGTGACATCGTCCATGATGATGCAAACGCCACAGGGGTGTTTTCCGCTAAAGGTGTTCTTCAGCACGGCGATCAATACAGATCAATCCGATGAAGGTGCCTCGGCCCGGGTGGTGCGGGAAAAAATCCGTGAAATGGTGGGGGGTGAGACGCCCACGCGTCCCCTGAGCGATGATCGGATCACGCAACTTCTGACTGGTGAGGGCTTTCGCATTGCGCGGCGTACGGTCGCGAAATACCGCAAGATGGATCGCATTCCTTCGTCGTCGGAACGCAGGCGTCATGCCAAGATTGCATCGGTTTTGTAGTGTCTAAGTGATTGCACGAAAGCATGCGCCGATATCCTAAGATACAAATTGATACCAAAAGCTAGTGAGACGCGAATCGTAGGTATTCCTAATGTGAGTCTAACAACAAGCGTTGGAGATTATTGTGGTCAAAGCTTTGAAAGACATTCAGGTCAAGTGTGGCTTTATCGGCCCACGCAACCGTCTCTTCCTTCGTATGCAAGAAATGCTAGCCGTCAGTGGTATTCCACTGCAGGATGAAATGTCGTTTGAGGCTTTCTCGCGTCAGACACCCAAGGCAGCAGCTACCTATGACTTCCTGTTCGTTGATATCGACGGTCTTGGCGGGGTGGTCAAAATCTTCAATACGCTGGCGCGGCTTCGGACTGAGTTCCCGTTTGTGCCAGTTATCCTGGTTTCCGGCGACTTTGAGACCAACGATTTCGATACGACGCGTCGCCTGCTGGGTGATGTATCGCTTCGCAGCCCTGTTCTGCACGCCTCGCTTGAGACCGCTCTGTTCGAGTCCATCGAGAACAACCGCAAATGGTGCGACAGCGTCGTCCATTATCGCGAAAATATTGCAGCCTGATTTACAAACTAATTTTACCAGACGTCAAAAGAAAGTTATTAAGATGCATGAAGCTTCCTTCGCCAGCCAAGACTTTGAATGTGATGCGCAACATGACGTCAAAGTTGCACGCATGTTCGCGTTTTCAATGGTCACGGGGATCATGATGTGGGCGCTGTTCATCTGGGGCGTGTTCTTTTAATCATACTTCGGTAACAAGATGAAAATGGGCTCGGCCGACGTGGCTACGAGCCCTTTTTTGTGTCGTGCGCCCAATGAAGGTTGCCGTAGATGGCGGAGCAAAAAAAAGGGGCCCCAGCAGAATGCGAGGGCCCCAGTTTTATAGGATTATTGTTATGTGTTTATGACGCAGCGGCTACCTCAGGGAGGTCGCTTTCAGTTTCGTCATGTTCGGCGGCTGTCTGCTGGCGCGCGGGCCGCGAGATAACGGCCTTAAGCTGATCCAGTTCGATGAAGTTGTCCGCAGTACGGCGCAGCTCGTCCGAAATCATCGAGGGCTGGCTGCGGATCGTGGATACGATGGACACGCGGACGCCGGTGCGTTTGATCGCCTCAACCAACGGACGAAGATCACCATCCCCCGAGAACAGGACAATGTGGTCCACGTGAGGAGATAGTTCGAGCGAGGCTACCGCGATGTCGATTGCGACGTTGCTTTTGACTTTCCGGCGGCCCTGGGGGTCCGTGTATTCACGCGCTGTCTTGGAGGCGACCGAGTAGCCGTTGTAGCATAGCCAGTCCACAAGTGGGCGGAGGGTTGTGAATTCGTCGTTTTCGAGCAGAGCGATGTGGTAAGACATCCGGACCAATTTGCCGCGGCGCATGAATTCTTCGCGCAGAAGACGGTAGTCGATCTCAAAGTTAAGGGCTTTGGCCGCTGAGAAGAAGTTGGCGCCGTCGATGAAGACTGCGATGCGTTCGCCTTTGTAAAACATTTGTTGTCCTAATTCCTAAGGGGAACTCGTGGTGAATGAGTTCCGTTTCGTCGGACAATATACTCTGCGTGGAGAACAGTTAGATATTGCGCTTTGGGTGAGGGTTTGGCGCAATAGTCTAGTTTTTTGCAACGAATGCGCTAAATGTGATCTTAATCACAGCGTCATCATTCTTTTGCTCATTGGGGCGCGCCGGTGTGAAATTTCGCCTGCAGTGTTAGCGCTGACATATCTATCCGCAGTGAGCTCACTCGATTTGGATTAGATAAATGAGCGGATAATATTGTGAAACGATAGCTCACCAAGGGTCACTCAGTAATAAAGAGATGCAGTGCCGTAGTTAGCCGCTCTCTAAAGTGAGTTAACTTGCGAAATCGACATCAATGGAGCGTGCGTTCAGCGCGCTCATCACGCCGTGCAGGACGTTTTTCGACCCGATACCCTCGCGGAGCGCTTCGTGGATCACGCTCTCTTTGGGCTGTTTGCTCGTGATGTTGAGGATCAAACGCTGTCCTTTGATCGCATCATAGATAACTTGCATGCGTCCGCCGTGTTTGACCCGCAGACCTACGAACTCACTTCCGTTCTTGGTGTGATATGCCATGATGTGTTGCCACCCTTTGTGTACTGACGCCAAGATATCGGTTTTCCTTTGCGAACAGTACTTTGCAAAAGATAGTTGAGGTTAACTGTGGCCTTGTGAACACAGCGTTGGTCGTAGGGTGCAGAAGCCGTGCTGTTTCAATGCGTTGCATACAGCTCAACTAACAAGTTGTTGGTTAACAAATGGTTGAGATTGGTTGAGAACGCATTGTGAAAACGGCGTGCTATCCAAAGAGCATAAAGCGCGCCGCTTTTTGGGGCACTGTTATTTGCGCATCGATGGGCCGTCCATCGCGATCCGGTGCGCGCGGTGTACCAAGCGATCCAAAATCGCATCCGCAAGCGTTGGGTCGGCAATCATGTCGTACCATTTGTCGACGGGAAGCTGACTGGTCACGATGGTGGCTTTGCGTTCATATCGGGCGTCGACCATCTCCATCAAGTCGCGGCGTTGGGCGGGCGTCATGATGTCTGGCCCCCAATCATCAAGGATCAGCACATCAGCGCGGACGACCTTGCTGAATACCCGGTCAAATTGTTCGGCCTTATGGGCGCTGTCGAGTTCGGCCAACAGCTGTGGCATGCGGAAATAAAGTACCGCTTTGTCTTGCCGGCAGGCCTCGTGACCTAAGGCGCAGGCGATATAGGATTTGCCCACGCCACAGGGGCCGGTGATCAAAACGGTTCGATGTTCCGCGATCCATTGTCCCTGCGCGAGGGAGTTAAGCTGCGTCTGGTCCAAGTTTCGTTTCGTCGCATAGTCGATCATGTCGACCCGCGCGGTGTCATCGCGCAGTTTGGCTGCCCGCAAGCGTGACTGCAGTCGACGTTCGCCGCGGTTCTGCCGCTCTTGTTCAGCCATCAGGCGTATCCACTCCACCGGGTCAGCCTGACGATTGACTTCGTTCTCGGCCAATTCGCTGAACATCTCGGCCATGCCGTCTAGTTTGAGGGCACGTAGAGCGTCATGTGTCGCGGTGAGTGACATTGCTTATCTTCCTTTTAACTAAAATAGTCTCGACCGCGGATATTCTTGTGCGGAAGTGTTGGAGCGTCGTCTTTGGGCGCACTGCGGAGCGGCGGATGAGGAGGGGGGGCGTCGTGCGCGGCTGAGGCTTCGACCATAGCTGGCGCAGAGCTATCGGGCTTGGGACTACGGCGCACTATTGCGGGATGCGATATGGGCGCGGTGTCGAGTGCCTCTTTTTGAGGTAGGCTGGCATTGGTGTTGATTGCAGTGTCTGGCGTAGGTTCATCATGTTTGAGACGCGCATTCAACTCTGCGATCTGCTGTTTAAGATACTGTTCATGACTGCGACGCAGGGTGGATAAAATATTGACGCCAGAGGCAACTTTTTGACTATTCTGTTCCGCACGGGCGCGCGCCTCGGGCAATCCAACCTCAGGGAAACGGCCCAGTTCAACGATGCGTGGCTTATTATCGATCTTGATGTTCTGAACCCAGATACGGCCACCCGATATGTCGGGACGCAAAGAAACCCCGGGGCGCCAGTTCGTTTTTTTCTGAAGGGAAAGTGGCATCTGGTGTCGGCAGCTCGTGAGGTTTGTTCAGCAACTGGGTGTGGTAGCACAGCAAATTTCGTGCCGGGATCTAGGCCGCGTCTGTCTTTTTGTCCCAGTGGCTCGAGTGAGAGTGATGCGGCCGCGTATGTGGTAACGGCAGGTTGGCGTGAAATTTAGCGCCCCTTGGGTGCTATTTGCCCGTCCAGAAGGTCAAAATCCGCGAAATAACCCCGTCACGCGGCATTTGGACCCAAGACCAGCCCTATACAAAAGACGCCCCATTAGGTAGAGCCGGGCCTTCACCCATGGATGACGCAATGCCTGTGAACACAGCGGCGCATACCACTTGCCCTATATAAAGAGCTTCCGACTTGAAAAAAACGATCGCAGACGTGCTGGCCCGCAAGGGCTACGATACCTTGACCCCTGTCCAGGAGGCGGTCACCCAGCCGGATATGCAAGGTCGGGATCTATTGGTTTCGGCCCAAACCGGGTCGGGCAAAACAATTGGGTTTGGCTTGGCGATCGCGCCGACACTGCTGGGTGAAGACGATACATTCGGTCAAGCGGAAACGCCGCTCGCACTCGTGATCGCACCGACGCGCGAACTGGCGATGCAGGTCAAGCGTGAGTTGGGGTGGCTATATGCGGATGCTGGTGCATCGCTTGCATCCTGTGTGGGCGGCATGGACATGCGCGACGAACGGCGCGCGTTGGCGCGTGGCGCGCATATCGTTGTGGCTACGCCCGGACGTCTGCGCGACCACATTATGCGCGGATCAATTGATCTGACGACTGTGCGATCTGTGGTCTTGGACGAAGCTGACGAAATGTTGGATCTTGGTTTTCGCGAAGACCTTGAGTTTATTC
Source organism: Thalassobacter sp. (assembly GCF_982993085.1). NCBI lineage: Bacteria > Pseudomonadati > Pseudomonadota > Alphaproteobacteria > Rhodobacterales > Roseobacteraceae > Thalassobacter > Thalassobacter sp. The sequence continues at coordinate 51,800 of NZ_CEZFMW010000001.1, forward strand.
TAGAGCAAACCCCGTCTGAGCGTCAGACGCTTCTATTCTCAGCAACCGTGCCCAAATCGATCCTTGGTTTGGCCGCGACCTATCAGAACGATGCGCAACGGATTTCCACCGTGGGTGAGCAAAAGCAGCACACCGATATTGAATACCGTGCCATGTCCGTGTCGCCGCGTGATGCTGAGAACGCGGTGATCAACGTCTTGCGGTATTATGAGGCCCCCAATGCGATTGTGTTCTGCAACACGCGCGCAATGGTGTCGCGTCTGACGGCGCGCTTGTCCAACCGTGGCTTTGCTGTGGTGGCCCTATCAGGTGAGCTGACTCAAAGTGAGCGGTCCAACGCGCTGCAATCCATGCGCGACGGGCGTGCGCGGGTGTGTGTGGCCACGGATGTCGCCGCACGCGGGATCGACCTGCCTAAGCTGGATTTGGTCGTCCATGCGGAGCTGCCCAACAACCATGAGACGCTGTTGCACCGCTCCGGCCGGACGGGTCGGGCAGGGCGCAAAGGGGTCAGCGCACTGGTTGTTGTGCCCTCCACTCGGAAGAAGTCCGAACGGCTTTTGAAGATGGCCAAGTTGAATGCGAACTGGGGGTCGGCACCGTCGGCTGCAGAAGTCTATGAGCGGGACGAAGTGCGGATGCTTGCAGCGGATGATTGGCAGCAGGAGATCACCGAAGGTGAACGCCCGTCCGTCGATAAATTGGTTGCCCAATTCTCGGCCGAGCAGATCGCTGCGGCCTACATGCGCCAGTACCAGACGCGCCATTCCGCACCCGAAGATATTGGCGCAGTCCAACACGAAGAGCGTAAACCGCGCGCGCCGTTCGGGCCCAGCGTGTGGTTCTCGGTGTCGGAAGGGCGCAATGATAATGCATCACCGCGCCATCTTTTGCCGATGATCTGCAAGGCTGGCGGCGTGAGCAAAGACGACATCGGCGCAATTCGCATCGCGGATAACGAGTCATACGTCGAAATCCGTCAGGCCAGTGTTGACGGTTTCCTTGCGTCGATTGGGCCAAGCATGAAGGTTGAGGGCACCAAGGTGATCACACGTCTGGATCAAGCTCCAAATGTGCCTGATTTCAAAGGTGGACGCCCAGATCGCGCGCCCAAGTCAAAGCCGGCTCATCGTAAAGGCGACACCCGGCCCGTTGATTGGAACGACGCGCCCGAGCCACGCAAGCGCAGGCCCAAGCCCGAAGATCGTAAGCCCGCCAAGCCGCCCTATGGAGCGAAGCCTAAAGGTGAGCCATCAGATGCCCCGTGGAAAGCGCGTGCCAACAAGCCGGCTGGTGATTTCAAGGGAAAGCCAAAGTCGGGTGATGATGGCGAAAAGGCTGGTGGCTACAAGCCGCGCGGCGATGGACCTAAAGGCCCACCACCGCCTAAGGGCAAGTCCAACAGCAAAAAGAACCGCGTCCGTACGGCCGAGGCAAAAGCCGCCAAAGGTGGAAAAGCCGCGCCGAAGCGCAAATGATTTTTCACTGACGTTTGTGACGATTGCAAATGCCGCTCCAAGGTTTCTTGGGGCGGTTTTTTTGATGCGTGTTTGGCTGAGGTCGGGACACTAACATGAGTGGCTCTGTGATCCCGGTTTCGGAAAGCTCTTAGTTTGATCGGATGCGCCGGTTCCTAGATGCCTCGCTTCCCTACAAACACGTCCACGCGCCTCATTTTTCTTGGGCGGGTTTCGATAGATCGGCTTGCATCGGGGTAAGGCACTGCGTTCCGCATTTCGATAAAGAGATCTACTGTTGCATGGACTGTTGGCGCAGCCGGTTAATAGGGCGATATGTTTTCGCCATCTCTAACCATGCCCTCTGCCGAGGCGATTGGCGGGGCATCTTGGCCCGCCGTTACGATCGTAGTCACTTGGCGCGTTCTGGATGGTGCAGGCGAATTGGTTTACATGAACCTTGTGCGTTTGTCAGACGTCGATATGGCAGTTCCTGACAACCCCACAACGGGATCAGTTGCGCTGGATTTCTAGCTTTGCAGCCACGCCACGAGAAACGTCCTCAAACACCAACGACCCGCCGTGCAGCTTGGCAATTGTTGCAACAATCGTCAGGCCCAAGCCGTGTCCGTCAATGGTAGCGGTGTCTTCCCCGCGCTGGAACGGGGCCATCAGGGCTTCGATGTCTTGGGCGGACGTCTGGGTGCCTTCGTCCTCGATCACTATGGTGGCTGTCAGAGCGTTTGCCTTGACCGATACATGCGCACGGCGGCCGTATTTTAGGGCGTTCTCGATCAGGTTCGTGATGGCGCGTTGCAGTGATACAGGGCGGGCAAAGACAATGATGTCTGTTTCAGAGGGCACAACGCCTTGGCCTTGGCGTGACATAAAGATGGACCGGCCGCCCTGCACGATGACTTCTTCGGCCTGTTGCAACATGACGGGCCGCCCGACGTCTTGGTAATCCGCGACAATCGCATCCACGAGTGAGGTGAGTGAAAGCTTGCGGGGAGCTTCTGCATTCATTTCAGCGTTGGTGTAGGTCAGCACGCTTTCGATGATGTTTGTCATGCTATCAATGTCGTTTTCGAATTTTTGGCGCAGTTCCTTGTCGGGGATCAGTGCGGCCCGCAAACGCAGGCGCGTCGCAGGCGTGCCAAGGTCATGGCTAACACCCGACAGGACCGCGGCGCGGCTGGCCAATTGTTCACGTTCCACCTCTAGGTAGCTGTTCACTGCAGTCACAATCTCGCGCAGTTCTTGGGGGCCTGTTGCATCATACCGTGTCGGACCGCCGAGGCGGCGGCGGTTGCGCAATTGATGGGCGAATGCCGTAAAGTCTGACGACAGGTTCAGGGTCAGGGTGATCATCGTGACCATCGACACAACCGCCAGAAAAACCGCCCAGAGCCGTCTGTCAGCCGGGCTCGCCTCGCAGCCCCAGGCCTGTGAGCCGTCGACGCCAACCCAAGGTGCGTCGCCCAATTTTGCGATGACTACTGGGTCGCTGCAAAAGGATGCGAACTTGCGCGTAACGGCGCCGGTTGTTTCCGCCGCTGTCTGGCCGTCACGGTTGGGCAGATCGGCAATGTTGTAGGTGATGTCAGGGGATAGAATGGCAAGTGTTAAGGGCGCCCCAACCCGCTGGGGCGTGACATCGGCTGAAATGGGAATAATCGTGAGGCGCGACGCGGACGTGGTGCCTGTGATTTGGCGGAACTGGCCTGTTGTCGCAAAGGCTTGATCTTCATGGGATAGCGCCCGAAGTGTTACCCCCGCTGGCGGTGCAGTCCCGTTTTGCAGGGCATCATAGAGCGTTACGCCTGCGATATATGCCGTACTTTGATGATGGCGCCAGTTGGCGGTCGATTGGGTCCAAAGCCAGACAGAAAGCCCACCCGTCAGAAAGGCAGCACTCACAAGGATCAGACCGATCGTGCGCAAGCTAGAGATGGTGCCGATCAACCGTCTTGGTCCGTAACATCAACAGAAAAAACGTAGCCGACACCGCGCTCGGTCTTGAGAATGAGGGGGGCCTTAGGGTTTGCTTCGATTTTGCCGCGCAAGCGGCCCACGAGAACGTCGATGGCCCGGCCTATGGCTTCGGGGGATTGTGATGACGTGCCCGTAACATCCAATGCGGTCGCAATTTCGGCGCGGGTCAGTGGAATATGCGGGTTGGCCAGCAAGGTTTGCAAAAGGGCGGTTTCACGGCGCGACAGGGCCACTTGGACATTGTCGGGCGATAAAACCTCTTCGGTTTTGGCGTGATAGGTCCAGCCCGCAAAGGAAAAGGTCTTGGTATTGCGACGGTGCACCAGAGAGGAAGAGCGCCGTGCGCGTGACAGTACGGCCTTGACCCGGGCCAGCAACAAGTCGGGATTAAACGGTTTGGCGATGTAGTCATCCGCGCCCACTGCATAGCCCTTCATGCGCTGATGATCGGCCGATAGGGCGGACACCATAATCACTGGCACGTCTTGTTCATCGCGCAAGCGGCCACAGATTTCGAGGCCGTTTTCATCCCCTAGCATCACGTCCAACAAGATCAGATCCACGCGCCCATCATTTAGATGCGCCTGCACCTCGCGTTCGCTTGAGGCGGGCAATGCAATCATTCCGTTCTGACGTAGAAACTGCGTCATCATTTGGCGCATGTCGGAATCATCATCAACGACAAGGAGCCGCGGGATACCCATGATATGCCTTTCTCGGATGCTTAACTTTTAGGCTGGTGGAGCAGTTAACGCCCCATATGTAACACTGTGCAACAAAATCGAGCGTTGCGTAACAACGTGTAACAAAATTGCAGATTAATGCGCTGACGGACCTGAATACCTGCTCTGCGCTGATTGCATTGCTCTGCGACGCTCTCCAGTGTTTTGCTTGTCTGCCTCAAGGCGGGGCACAAAATTTCTGGGAGGAAATCAAACAATGACTATGAAATTCCTAAGCGCAGTTTCTGGTATGGCAATCGTTGCATCGACTGCCGCATTTGCTGATGGTCACGCGTCGCCCGAGGCCGAAGTCCTGCATTACTGGACATCCGGCGGCGAAGCGAAGTCGGTCGCGGTTCTGCAAGAAGAGTTCGCTGCAAACGGCGGCACATGGACGGATATGCCAGTTGCTGGTGGCGGCGGCGATGCAGCGGGCACAGCCCTGCGCGCCCGCGTGTTGGCGGGCAACGCACCGACAGCGGCGCAGATCAAAGGCCCTGCCATTCAAGAATGGTTCGAAGAAGGTGTTTTGGCAGACATCTCGGCGGTTGCTGAGGCTAACAACTGGTCCAAAATTCTGCCTGAGGCCATCGCGGGCCACATGCAGTGTGAGGGCACTTGGTGTGCGGCGCCTGTAAACGTGCACCGCGTTGACTGGATCTGGGCAAACGCCGAAGTTCTGGCAGCAAACGGCATTGAAATGCCAACAACATGGGACGAATTCAACGCAGCCGCCGAAACGCTTTTGGCTGCTGGCACCATTCCACTCGCACACGGTGGCCAAGCTTGGCAGGACGCGACTGTCTTCGAAGCTGTTGCTCTGGGCATTCTGGGTGCGGACGGTTTCCGCAAGGCGTTTGTTGAGCTGGACATGGACACAATCAAGTCGGACGAGATGGTTGCCGTCTTTGACCAGATGCGCACCATGCGCGGCTACGTTGACGAAAATTTCTCTGGTCGTGACTGGAACCTGGCTACGGCAATGGTCATGAACGGAGAAGCAGCGTTCCAGATTATGGGTGACTGGGCCAAGGGCGAATTCATGGCGGCTGGCAAAGTGCCTGGCGAAGATTTCCTGTGCCTATCCACACCGGGCGAAGGCTTTCTTTACAACGTGGATAGCTTTGCAATGTTCGCCGTTGATGGTGACGACAAACAAGCGGGTCAGGCCCTGTTGGCCGAACTAGTGGTTGGTGAAAGCTTTCAGGAAGTGTTCAACCTGAACAAGGGTTCTATTCCCGTGCGCACAGACGTTGCACTGGATAACTTTGACAGCTGTGCTGTTCTGTCCGCCGACGACATGGCCGCAAGCAACGAAGGTGGGTCGCTTTTGCCATCTTATGCCCACGGCATGGCGCTTCGTGGTGCACAGGCGGGTGCAATTACCGATACTGTGACGGCACACTTCAATTCTGATATGGCCTCTGCGGACGCTGTTCAGATGTTGGCTGACGCAATCGCGAACAGCATGTAAAAGTCTCCTCCCGTCCTCTCCCACGTCCGCGTGGGGGAGGGCCCTTTAAGGATATTCCAATGACCAAGTGGCTTGAAGAACACATGCCTAAATTGGTTTTGGCCCCCTCGTTCATCGTCGTCCTGATCTTCGTCTATGGCTTTATCGCTTGGACGGCTTGGGTGTCTTTGACGCGGTCGCGGCTTTTGCCAAGATATGAGATTGAAGGGTTCATCCAGTATGACCGTTTGTTTGCCTCTCCCCGGTGGGACACTGCGTTTACCAACCTGTTTGTGTTCGGCTTCTTGTTCATTGTGATTGCGATGATCCTTGGCCTTATCCTTGCCATTCTGCTGGATCAGAACATTCGAACAGAGGGCGCGATCCGCACGATCTATCTCTACCCGATGGCACTCTCGATGATTGTGACCGGTACGGCGTGGAAATGGATCCTTAACCCAGGGCTGGGCCTTGAGGCTACAGTGCGTGGTTGGGGGTTCGAGGATTTCACCTTCAACTGGCTCGTTGATCCGGACATGGCGATTTACACGGTGGTCATTGCGGCGATCTGGCAAAGCTCTGGCTTTGTGATGGCGCTGTTTTTGGCGGGACTGCGTTCTGTGGATCAAGAGATTATCAAGGCGGCCCAAGTCGACGGTATTCCAACATGGCGCGTTTATACCGCGATCATCATTCCCGCGATGGCTCCGATTTTTCTGTCTGCCTTCATCGTGCTCTCGCACCTTGCGATCAAGAGCTTCGATTTGGTGATTGCTCTCACGGGTGGTGGTCCCGGTTATGCCACCGACCTGCCCGCAACATACATGTACACAATGGCGTTTTCACGCGGCGATATCGGCCAAGCGGCCAGTTCTGCGATGATCATGATGATGGTCGTCTTCACGATTGTGGTGCCATACCTCTATTCAGAGCTGAGGACGAAAGATGACTGATATGTCTTATACTTTTCCTCGGTCGGGCAGCCGCATGGTCAACAACCTATTGCGCTGGGTGCTGTATATCTTGCTGGGCCTGTTTGCGCTGTTTTATCTGATGCCGCTGTTCGTGATGATCATAACATCCTTCAAGAGCCTCGATGAAATCCGGACCGGTGATTTGATTTCGCTGCCGCGCGAGGTCACGTTTGATGCGTGGCGCACTGCATGGTCCGGTGCTTGCACAGGTATCCAGTGCGAAGGCGTGCGTCCTTTCTTTTGGAACTCTGTCCTGATCGCCATCCCTGCGGTTTTGATTTCTACGTTGATCGGTGCGTTGAACGGCTATGTCGTCGCCCAGTGGCGTTTTAGGGGGGCGAACCTGTTCTTTGCGTTGATGCTGTTTGGCTGCTTCATCCCCTTTCAAGTTGTGTTGCTGCCCATGGCCCGCATGTTGGGACTGATGGGGATGGCAGGCACGATTCCGGGACTGATCTTTGTCCATGTAATCTATGGGCTTGGGTTCACGACATTGTTCTTCCGCAACTACTATGTGTCGATCCCATCGGAACTGACAAAGGCGGCAAAGGTAGATGGCGCAGGGTTTTTCCGCATCTTCTGGTCGATATTCCTGCCGCTTTCGCTGCCCATTATCGTTGTGACGGTCATCTGGCAGTTCACCCAAATCTGGAACGACTTCCTGTTTGGCGTGTCCTTTAGTCAGGCAGGCACGCAGCCTGTGACTGTCGCCCTCAATAACATTGTTAATTCAACCACTGGCGTCAAAGCATACAACGTGGATATGGCCGCGGCGATCATCGCCGCTTTGCCCACCCTGTTTGTCTATGTCGTGGCTGGTAAATACTTCGTCCGCGGTTTGACCGCTGGCTCCGTGAAAGGTTAACCCCATGGCCCCCATCCTAGAAATCAACAACCTGTTCAAAAGCTATGGGTCGGTTGAAATCCTGAAAGACATCAACGTAGCCATCGAGCAGGGTGATTTCCTTGTTTTGGTCGGTCCGTCCGGCTGCGGTAAATCCACGTTGCTGAACTGTATTGCTGGGCTTGAGCCTATCTCGGGCGGGAAGCTGAGCATCGGTGGCAAAGACATGACCCATGTCAGCCCCAAAGACCGCGACATTGCGATGGTGTTCCAGTCCTATGCTCTTTACCCGACGATGACGGTCGCCAAGAACATCACCTTTGGCATGAAAGTGCGCGGTGTCGATCAGGCGACGCAGGACAAAAAGTTAAAACACGTCGCCACCCAGTTGCAGATCGAACCGCTGCTGAACCGCAAGCCGGGGCAATTGTCTGGCGGCCAGCGTCAGCGTGTTGCGATGGGCCGTGCGCTGGTGCGTGACCCAAAGTTGTTCTTGTTCGATGAGCCGCTGTCGAACCTAGACGCCAAGCTGCGCGTTGAGATGCGCACCGAAATTAAGGCGCTGCATCAGCGTCTCGGTGCATCGATGGTCTATGTGACCCACGACCAGATCGAAGCAATGACATTGGCGACCAAAATCGTGGTGATGAAAGGCGGAGTGATCCAACAGATCGGCACCCCATCCGAGATTTATAACCACCCAGCCAATCTTTTCGTGGCCGACTTTATGGGAAGCCCCGCGATGAATTTGATCCCAGCCAAAACTAAGGCAAACGGGAAGGGTGTCGAAATTGAGATCGCCAGTCAAAGCGGTGATCCTATCACGTTGATCGACACTAAAAACAAGGATTTGCCCGAGGACGTCATTCTGGGCGTGCGCCCCGAAGACATCGCCGACGCATCCTTGCGCGGTGGTGAAGGGCGCCAGCAGGCCGATTGTCTGATCGACATGGTTGAACCTGCGGGTGCAGATACATTTGCCGTGATGCAATTGGGAGGTAGGCACGTCACCGCGCGTCTGCATGCGGAAACGGGTGCGGTTGCAGGGCAAAACCTGAACCTCGTGTTTGATCTGGGTAAGGTGTCCTACTTCGCGCCCGAAACCGGCGAGCGCTTGAACTAAGCAATGCGGCTTGTTGCTGACATTGGGGGCACAAATGCGCGCGTCGCTTTGTGCGCGAATGGTGTGATTGATAAAGGGTCTGTTCGGCGTTTTTCCAACGCGGAATGGGATAGCCTGAATGATCTGCTGCGCGCATATCGTGATGACCATCGCAATGCTTTTGTCGATGAAATGGTCATCGCGGTTGCAGGCCCTGTTCATGGGAGGCGCGCCAAATTAACCAACCGCAAGTGGACAATCGGCGCTAATGATCTGGCGGAGGCCTTTTCCTGCAAACGCGTTGTATTGTTGAATGATCTCGGGGCCTTGGGATACGCCGTGCCGATGCTAACCGCGGATCAGGTTGCACCGCTGTGCGGGCAGCTCAGCCCCCGGTATGACAACGGTCAAGCCTTGGTCGTCGGCATCGGGACTGGGTGTAACATCAGTCAGGTGATTACCAAGGACCAATGGACGGTATGCCCGCCAGCTGAAGCTGGACACATCTCAATGCCTTCTGCAATCGTTTCCGAGCTCAAAGCTTGTGGCTGCAACTCGGATGAGTTTACCACCGTTGAGGCGTTGTTCTCGGGGCGCGGCCTGACCGCGTTCTGCCGTCAGTTCGCATGCTTGGAGGGTGTTACAGGCGAAATAGCGATCAAACAGTATGGCGCCCTCGGGGACAATGAAACGACCGCCGCAATCAATGCGTACGCGTCACTTTTGGGGCTGCTTTTGCGCGATTTTTCACTGAGCTACATGCCATCCCACGGGACGTTTCTGGCAGGCAGCGTCGCACGTGCCGTTGCGGAATGCGCGCCAGAGCCACTGACGAGTGTGTTTCAAAAACCTTGCAAGTTCCGTCTACAAGAAAGCCCATCCCTTTTTGTTGTAGACGAAGACGGCGCGGCCCTTCTAGGCTGCGCGCAGTTCTAAACGTTGGTTTTTTTGATGATGCGAGCGTGTGGGGTGAGAAACATCAAGTGATCGGTTCCTGCCATGCCAAAGAATGCCATCAAATCGGTACGGGTCACTCTGTTTTGCCGGGGGCTTTCCGCGGCCTGAAGCCTTCCGGAACCTTTTGACACAGCGAAAAACCCTTCCTTTTCGCCGAGACGCTTAGATGTCGATCCTTTTGGACTTATAACTTGCGATCCATAGCCGCGGGGCTTCGAGCTACTAGCGGTCATCCAATCCTGAACTAAGCGTTCGGACATGTGCCGGTGTACATTTGCCGGCGATGATGAAAATAGGAGAACCTCACCATAGGTCAGCGACAGTGGAACGCTCCGCTTGCTGAGATGCTAAGATCGTTTCCGATTAGCGTCACGCGTGGTGGTGCAAGGCTTCACTACATAATTTGAAAATAGTTGGAGGCGAGTACCGCTATTGCAGGCCTGTCGCAGTACGTCGCTTTCCGTAATCATTTCAATATCTTGAAAATTTTACCTTGTCGCGCCTCGTTGCACCTTGTAGCTATTAGTGAAAGGGTTTTGGGTGGGTATGTGAGGGGTCAGAATTTTGAGGTCCCCACAGACACCGAGTTCGATTCCGTGTTCGAACAGATTTGAGGTGATTTCGAGGGGTAAAGATATGCCGAAACGCGCCAAAGAACTTGGACCCCTCGAGGTCAAGCGTCTGAAAGGAAAGGGAACCTACGCCGTTGGCGGGGTAGCCGGGCTGGCGTTGCAGATCGGACAGTTCGATTCCCGATCTTGGGTATTTCGCTACAGATTTCGAGGGCGTCGGCGCGAAGCAGGACTCGGCCCGTATCCCGATGTTCCGCTTGCTAAGGCACGGGAATACGCAAGAGAAGCGCGCGAACAGCTCAGAGAGGGTGTCGACCCAATCGCTCACCGGCAGGCCTTCCGGCGCAAACTGCTTACCTTCTGCGAGGCGGTGGCCCTCTACGACAACGAGAAAGCCGTCGAGTTCCGAAGCGAGGTGCATCGGCGGCAATGGCGCGCGTCGCTCGAACGGCACGCCGTACCGGTCATCGGCGATATAGCCGTGAGCGACGTGGCGCTCCAGGATGTTCTCGACGTCCTTAGGCCCATCTGGACCTCCAAAACTGAGACCGCATCTAAGGTGCGCCAGCGCGTTGAGCGCGTTCTCGACTACGCGACGGTGTCTGGATACAGAACAGGTGAGAACCCCGCACGGTGGCGCGGAAATCTCGACATGATTTTGCCAGCAGCCACGAAGCTAACCGGGGGGCGTAACTATCCCGCGTTGACGCTCGATGACGCTGCGAGCTGGTTCGGAGCGCTTGCGCCGCGCGCAGGCACGAGCGCCCGGGCGCTAGAGTTCCAAGCGCTGACGGCCGCGCGGACCGGGGCCGTGCGCTTTATGACGTGGGAAGAAATCGATCTCGACCGACAGCTCTGGACAATACAGCCAGGGCGGGCATCCTCCAAGATCCCACCTTCCGGCCGGCCGCACCGGGTTCCGCTTTCATCGCGCGCGATGGCCTTGCTCCAGGAGCTACCGCGTCTCGCAGATGTCTCGCTGGTCTTTTGGAACAGGAAGGGCGGGGCGCTCTCTGATGCGGCGCTCTCTGCCGTCATGCGCAAGATGCACGAGGCTAGCGCTAAGAAAGGTGGCAGCGGTTTTGTCGATGCGCGCCTGGGGACGCCGGCCGTGCCGCATGGACTTCGTTCAACGTTTCGGACTTGGGTCGGAGAACGTACGCAGTATGACGGTGACATGGCAGAGATTGCGTTGGCCCACTCCGTCGGTTCGAAGGTGCGGCAAGCCTATGATCGTGCAGACCAAGTTGAGAAGCGCCGATGCATGATGGAAGACTGGTGCAGTTTTCTTGAAGGCGGAGCCAGTATTCGTGACGCCTCAGCCGCCCCAGGCGGTAGGGTGACGACTGGAATGACGGAGACAGAAGTATGAGCGACTGGGAAGACAAAGTCTCGGCAATTTCGCGATTGAGGTTCAGCAATCCGGAAAACGCGCTGCGCGAAGTGGCTGATCAGGTGTTGGCGGGGAATGACGACCCGCTTTTTCGCAAAATGCTCGCGCACATGATTCACCCGGACAAGCGACCAGTTAGCGGGTGCAAGCTCGTCTTGAAAAGATCAGGGCATGCTCCGCGGAAGGCGAGAAACTTTGCGCTCGAGGAGTTTTTGGAGCGCCAGATCGATATCCATGGCGTCCCTACAAAGATCGTATTTTATGAGGCAGAGAAGCGGTTTGGCGTTTCGCGCTCGACGGTGCTCGATGTCCTCAAGCGCTCCCGGGAGGCGCGTGATTGGGAGTTCTTCGAGGACATGAAGAAGAGAGACCTCGAGCTTGCGAAACACGGACACCCAGACTACCAGCCGATCTGGAGTCCGAATAAGTAGCGACTTTTTTGGACTTATTGGTTGTCGCAAATCACTGAAATGTGTGAATTATGGGGTGCATCCCTCGCAACAAGGATGCACGAAATGATTTATCTCTCCGACAAGCAAGTGGCCGCACGTTACGCGGTCGACCGCGCCGCGATCTGGCGGTGGTGCAAGGCAGACGCAGACTTTCCCGCGCCAGTCAAACTTACCCCTGGGACGACGCGGTGGTGTCTTCTCGAGCTTGAGGCATGGGAGGCGCTTCGCGCCGAGAGGAGCCGCCAAGCGTGACAAAATCCGTAAGCAAAAAGCCTAGCACTGCAGAAGAGGACGATTGGATGAAGAATCCTCTTCCGCTCGAGTTCGAATACATTAAAAGCGTGCAACAGGACTCTGCGGCCTCAGCATCTTTGTCTCCGACACGCTTTATCTGGGAGGATCCCAGCCAGATCCCGCGAAGAGATTGGCTCTACGGTTGGCACTTGATGCGCGGAATCCTTTCACTGACCGTTGCGCCCGGCGGGGTTGGTAAATCGAGCCTGATGGTGGTGCAGGCGCTGGAACTCGCTTCCGGAAAAGAGCTGCTTGGACATCGGGTCAGTGGTCAGAGGCGGGTCTGGCTAATTAACCTTGAGGACGACAGGAATGAGTTGCGGCGTCGCGTTTCTGCGGCGATCAAGCACCATGGGCTTAATCCCGTCGACATTGGCGATCGGCTTTATGTGGACAGCGGGCTTGAGCAGGAGCTTCTTCTTGCCAGCGAGAGGCGGGATGATCTCTTCTTGAACGAGGAAGTCTTCCAGAGACTCGAAGAAGAGATCCGCCGCGAGAAGATCGATGTTGTTATCATTGATCCTTTCGTTTCGGCTCACCAAGTTAACGAAGCCGACAACGGGAAGATCGATCGCATCGCGAAGCGCCTGGCTCGGTTGGCTCTCCACACCAATTGCGCCCTAGAGTTGGTCCATCACACGCGAAAGCTGAACGGAATGGACGTGACTTCGGAAGCCAGCCGAGGCGCAAGCAGCCTTCTTGCCGCAACGCGTTCCTCCAGGACCATCCAAAAGATCAGTGAGAAGGAACGCCGCGAATGGGGCGTGGTCGACGACAGGGGCACGTATTTCTTCATCCAACGGGATAAGGCAAATCTCGCACACGCCGGAAGCAGGGAGACCTATCGAACGGTTTCCCTCGATCTCGGACAGGGTGATGAAATAGCCGTCGTAGAGCGCTTTGAACCGCCGGATGCTTTCGATGGCATTTCGGTGGATGACCTATTGCGTGTCCAGCGCGCCATTGATGGGAAGCAGTGTCGCTTCTCGGACCAGGCCGATGATTGGGTCGGAAACACTGTCGCAAAGGTTCTTGGCCTCGATGCAAGGAAAGAACAAGCTCGGATCAAGAAGATGATTAGAGCCTGGATCAACGCCCGGGCTCTGGTCAAAACTAGGGTCAAGATTAACTCCCGCGATACGCCAATCGTTGAGGTCGGCGAATTGGCCGGCGAATGAGAGCTTCATTCACTCTCGCGCCCCACACCACCACCACGCCCTTACCAAGAAGGGCGTGGTGGTGGTGAAGAGCGGGAGCCAACCCGGGGGAGGGGGTAAAACAAAACTAAACATGCAAAGGACCGGAGGAAGAGGCTCTATGTGCGTCGAGTGGAAATTGAATAGAGTTCTCCACGGCTGACGTCTGCAGCGACTTACCAACGAGGAGATAGTTTGTTTCAGCAGCGGATTGTCGAGTTGTATGTGGGCCTAGTCATTGTACGGAATAATGGTCGTGCTGGTACATGGCGCTCGACGGTTTCACGCTGCGAGAACACTTTTCAAAGAGTCCAAGTTCTGTGTCATCAATCCCGTCCGCGAAATGCCCAGCCAGCCCTCTTGCTGCGATCTCATTGGTTATTCTCGTTTCAGAAGTATTGCAGAACCATTAAACCAAGCGATAAACTCATTCTAGTCAGTGGGCAGCTTTCTGGCGCCTGCTCCGTTCGGTAGCGTCACTAGGTGGGTGTCAATTGGACTCACAGCAGACTTTAGCCGCGTGGCGCATAGATGACGGCAACGCGGACAAACCCGACCTTGAGTTTTCCGCCTTCGCTGACGCAGCATCGTTGTGCGCGCGCGGCAAGAAATTCGCTGCGACGCAGTTCAGCCACCGAAGCGGTCATTGCCGAGCGGCTTAACATTGCTCATCAAAACCGAAACACGCTAGATTATCCTTTTTCCGAAAGCTAAAGAAGTCGTGACTTGCACTTTTTGCGTTTCCGTCTAACTACAGCGTATGGAAAACGGTTTTTCAGTCAGAACAACTTTTGCAATGCGTCAGCTTACGCTGATCTGTGTGATGTTTTTTATGCTGATACCGCAAATTGTGAGTGCCGGTTCCTCTCATTCGAGTATGTTGATGACCTTTGGCCAGCAACATTGTGCTGAAATGCACCATGAGACTGGCAAGGCACAGGGTGCCTCCGCAGAGCAACATGATCATACGAACTCAGACAGCCACGAGATGATGGATGCGTCTACATGCTCCGGTATGCTCTGTTCTGGTGTTGCGGCCGTCCAGACGACCCCCGTAGTGCAAATGCAGCAATTGTTAGTTTCCACTGGTTTGTCGTTCGAAATCGTGCGATCCCCCAGCATCAGCTTGGACACCTTTAGAAAACCTCCCAAAGCAGCCTGATCGGCTTGTCGATCAGTGCGCCGTGTTTCGCGCACATGATCCTATTTTGATCATTGGTTTGACCTGTCTGAACGGGTCTTGTGGAGACTATCATGAGCGGACGCTACGCTGCACTCAGCATTCTCGCGCTTGGCGCGGGTTTAGCTGGCGGAATTTATGCTGAACGATTCTATCTGAACCCGACGAGCATCGCTGGCGATACTGGCCCAGAAATTTTGTACTGGGTTGCGCCGATGGATGCGAATTTCCGGCGCGATGAGCCGGGGCAATCGCCCATGGGCATGGATTTGATCCCTGTCTATGCTGGTCAAGAGACGTCAGAAGACCCGTCGACGGTCACTTTATCCGCTGCCGAAATCAACGCCATTGGTGTACGGACCGCCGTTGCCCAAACCAGTGATATCTCCCAAACCATCGAGACAGTTGGCTTTGTCGGTTACGACGAACACCTGACAAGCCATGTTCACACCCGCGTTGATGGCTGGATCGAGGAATTGACGGTCCGTGCTGTTGGGGACCTTGTTCTGGAAGGTGACATATTGTTCGAGATGTTCTCGACGGTCATCGGATCCGCCAGCGCCGAACACGTACGCACTATGGACGAAGGCAATCAACGCCTCTTAGAAATTTCGCGCAATAAGTTGCGCAGCCACGGCATGTCAGATCGCCAGATTGAAGAGATCGAAGCCACGCGGACTGCGGCGCGCAATCTCCAAGTCTACGCCCCTCAGAGCGGTGTTGTTATCGCGCTAGAGGCCGCAGACGGTATGTATTTGCAACCGAACACGCGGGCAGTTTCTTTGACGGACTTGTCCACCGTTTGGCTGATTGTGGATGTGTTTGAACGTGATATCGCACGGATGAGCGATGACATGACCGCGTTTGTACGGTTTGAGCACTTGAACGGGCAAGTCTTCGAAGGCCAGGTCGACTATATCTACCCTGAATTGGATGCTGCGACGCGCACCCTTCCGGTTCGGCTGCGCGTGGACAACTCCGAGCGGCTTTTGAAGCCTAATATGTTCGGCAATGTCTCACTGGTGCCCAATGAAACCCGCCAGGCACTGACGGTCCCGACAGAGGCGATTATCCGCACGGGTGGTGCCGAGCGCGTTATCCTCAAAACAGGTGAAGGTACATTTGCGCCCCGGCTGGTGACAACGGGCCTGCGCGACAACTTTGGCGGTGGGGGGCGCACGGAAGTGGTGCAGGGTCTCGCGCCGGGCGAAGAGGTCGTGGCGTCCGCGCAATTTCTGATCGACAGTGAAAGTGCGCTGAGCGCTGGTTTGATGCGCATGGCCCCGACAGATCAGGAACCTGCACGCGGAGCGGGAGAGTTGTTGGCGTTTGATCCGCAAACCCGGATGGCCACCATTCGCCATGGCGATCTTGAAAGCGTCGGTTGGCCTTCGATGGACACAACGTTTGCTGTTCGTGCAGATATCGCAGTCGCACGGCTGATGGCTGGCCAACAAATTAAGTTCGAGGTGATCCGCGGCGCGGATGGTCTGCTTTACCTGTCTGATATTGCACCGGATGATGGGATCGCCGCGACGGGGATCGGAATGGTCGAGGCCGTCACTGAGGACGGTAAGCTCACGATGAGCCATGATCCAATTCCGGAACTTGGCTGGCCCGCAATGGTCATGGATATGCCGGTGTCGGAACTCGATGCGGGTCAAGTACCCCTTGGCACCCAAGTGGCATTCGATTTGACCGAAGATGCCGACGGGATGTTCGTGATCGTCGCCGTGAGACCCATCGATGAAAGTGCTGCTACTCAGCCGAACATGACTGAACCGGACATGGCTGCGGACATGCCGATGGAAATGACGGCGGCCGAGCCCATTGTTGTCGGGGGAACCATTGACGCGATAGACGCAGAAACCCGCCGCGCAACTATCACACACGCCATGATCAAAGAAACTGGCATGCCCGGCATGACGATGGATTTTGATCTCGTGGATACGCTCGATATCGCTGGTTTGCCCGTCGGATCACAAATGTCGCTCACCTTTGAACGCCCCGATGGGATGACAATGGTCTTGGCCGCAGCGGAAACTGTCGCACCGCCCATCGAAGTTTCAGGGACAATCAACACCGTAGACCCTTCAAGTGGTATGGCGAATATTTCGCACGGGCCGATGACAGGTATCGGGATGCCGGGAATGACGATGGATTTTGGTCTGTCGCCGTCTTTGGATGTTGCTTCATTGCCGTTGGGTGAAGAATTGACGCTGCTGATGATCCGCAACGCGGACTTTTCGATGACGCTTGTTGGCGTCCTCACAGCACCGCAGGTCGGCCAATGATCCCCGCCTTGATACGCGCATCGATCAAGAATCGGTTTCTGGTTCTTGCACTGTCGATGATGCTGGCCATTGCCGGGGTCTGGGCGATCAGGTCAACGCCGGTTGATGCGATCCCTGACTTGTCAGATGTGCAGGTCATTATCAAAACGCCTTACGCGGGACAGGCACCGCAAGTGGTCGAGGATCAGGTGACGTACCCGATCACCACGGCTATGCTTGCCGTGCCCGGTGCCACCGATGTGCGGGGGTTTTCATTCTTCGGGGACAGCTATGTCTATGTCGTTTTTGAAGATGGGACCGATCTGTATTGGGCCAGAACTCGTGTCCTTGAATATCTAGGCCAGATTACCGCTAACCTGCCCGAAGGCGTCTCTCCACAGTTGGGGCCAGATGCGACGGGTGTTGGCTGGATTTATCAATATGTGCTGATCGACCGCAGTGGAAACCATGACCTCGCCGAGTTGCGAACCTTGCAGGACTGGTTCTTGAAATACGAACTTCAAACGGTCGAAGGCGTGTCTGAGGTCGCCACAATCGGTGGCATGGTCAAACAGTATCAGGTCGTCGTTGATCCCAACAAACTACGCGCCTTTGATCTAACCCTTGCGCAAATCCGTGATGCCATACAGGGCGCAAACCGCGAAACCGGTGGCAGTGTAATCGAGATGGGCGAAGCTGAATTCATGGTCCGCTCAACCGGATATGTGGACGAGCTGTCTGATCTTGCCAGTGCGCCGCTGATCGTCAACGACCGTGGAGCAGCAATCACTTTAGAAGATATCGCTGACATTCGGCTCGGGCCCGAGCTACGACGCGGTGTCGGTGAATTTGACGGTGAAGGCGACGTAGTAGGTGGTGTCGTAATCCTGCGGTGGGGCGGAAATGCACTGTCCACGATCCAAGCTGTCGAAGCGCGGATCGAAGAACTGCGTCCAAACCTGCCCGAAGGCGTCGAACTGGTCACGACCTACAACCGGGCCGGTGTTATCGAGCGTGCAATTGAAAACCTCGAAAAGAAACTGACCGAAGAATTCATCGTTGTCGTGTTGGTCTGTGCCGCATTCCTGCTGCACATCCGCTCGTCGCTGGTGATCGTGCTGTCCTTGCCGCTTGGTATCTTCGTAGCGTTCATCATCATGAAATTTCAGGGTGTGAACGCGAATATCATGTCCTTGGGCGGCATCGCGATTGCCATCGGGGCTATGGTCGATGCGGCAATCGTGATGATCGAAGCGATGCACAGGCGGATCGAAAAAGAACCGCTGACACCGCAAAACCGATGGCGAATCGTAACTGAATGCTGTGAGGAAGTCGGTCCCGCTCTGTTTTTCGCCTTGGCCATTATCGCTGTCAGCTTCTTTCCGGTGTTCGTGCTGGAAAGTCAGGAAGGGCGGTTGTTCAAACCGCTGGCGTTCACCAAAACCTACGCGATGGCTGCGGCCTCTATCCTCGCGGTGACGCTGGTGCCGGTCTTGATGGGGTATTTCGTGCGTGGGCGTATCATGCCGGAGCGAAAGAACCCGCTGAACCGTTTGGTGATCTGGATTTATCGCCCGTTTTTGGACGCAGCAGTTGCATGGCCTTGGGCGACTACGATGCTTGCCGTTGGTCTTGTCGCGTCGATGGTATGGCCGTTGCAACGGATCGGAACGGAATTCATGCCTGAACTGAACGAGGGTGATTTCCTATATATGCCATCGCTCTATCCCGGTGTGTCCATCGGTAAAGCACGTGAGGTTTTGCAACAGTCTGACCGTCTGATCGCGACAGTGCCAGAAGTTCTGACCGTACACGGCAAACTTGGTCGTGCAGACACAGCGACGGATCCCGCCCCTCTCACCATGATAGAAACGACAGTGCAATTGCGCCCCGAGTCGGAATGGCGCGAGGGCATGACGATGGAGCTGATCCGCGAAGAACTTGACCGCGTGGTGCAAATTCCCGGCGTTACGAATGTGTGGATACAGCCGATCAAAAACCGCATCGATATGCTGGCAACAGGAATTAAGACGCCCGTTGGCGTCAAGATTTCCGGTGAAGACCTAAGTGTAATCGAAGCCATTGGCATCGAAATCGAGCAGGCTGTTGCAGGGATTGACGGGACCGCATCGGCCTATGCCGAACGTCCAGTCGGGGGCCGGTTCATCGAAATCAACGTCGATCGGGATACGGCGGCGCGCTACATGATGAGCGTTCGCGATGTCCAAGATGTCGTTCAGACGGCGATTGGCGGTATGCAGGTCTCTGAAAGCGTCGAAGGGTTGGAACGGTTCCCGATCAACCTGCGCTACCCGCAGGAATGGCGAAACAGCCCCGAACGCCTGCGCAATCTGCCGGTTGTCACACCATCGGGGGCGCATATTCCACTAGGAACCTTAGCCGAAATTCTGATTGTTGATGGACCCGCGATGATCCGGTCCGAAAATGCTCGTCGCACAGGCTTCGTGTTCATCGACATCGCGGGTCGCGATCTGGGTGGATATGTAAACGAGGCCCGCGCGCTTGTTGCTGAAACGGTGACACTGCCGCCGGGATATTCGATCACATGGTCGGGTCAGTATGAATATATCGAACGGATGCAGGATCGACTGAAGCTCGTCGCGCCCGCCACCCTTCTCATCATCACGCTGATGTTGTTTATGGCTTTCAGCCGCGTCACCGAAGTCGCGATCATCCTTGCGGCTTTGCCGGTCGCCCTGGCCGGTGGCGTTTGGCTGATCTGGTATCTCAGCTTCGATATTTCAGTCGCAGTCCTCGTTGGGTTCATTGCCCTTGCTGGTGTCGCAGTTGAAACCGCTATCGTGATGTTGCTCTACCTCAACCTGGCTTGGGAAAAACGCAAAGACAGTGCAGCGCTTGAACGTCGCGCTCTCACACCCACAGATGTTGAGGAAGTCGTTTTTGACGGTGCGCTTTTGCGAGTGCGCCCCAAAATTATGACCGTTGCGACCATCTTTGCGGGCCTCATCCCCATCATGTACGGCCATGGCACGGGGTCCGAAATCATGCAGCGGATTGCAGCCCCGATGGTTGGCGGCATGGCTACGGCAACGCTGCTGACCCTCTTGGTGATCCCATCAATCTTTGTGATCTGGAAACGCTTCGCACTGTCCCGGGTCAATCGTGAACTCGCGGCGGATTACATCGATGCGCCAGCTTCCATACCGAATGCGGTTCCGGGCGAATGATCGTCGGACCCATAAAAACGCAACCCAAACAGGAGAATGTTATGCGTAAGACCCTTACTTTGATCTCTGGTATTATCTTGTCGTCAAGCATGGCGATGGCCCAATCCACGGATCATTCGACGATGGACCATGGCAACATGGCGATGGACGAGACGATGGTAGAAGACGGCGTTCATGTGAAAGCAGTGGTGAATTCCTTTGGCGAAGGCACCGTTAACGTAAGCCATGATCCGATTCCTGAAATTGGCTGGCCAGCAATGACGATGGATATGCCGCTTATGGAAAACGCGGAAATGATGGGTGAAATCGAAGTTGGCGCACCAATCACGATGATGTTGGTCAAAGGTGACGACGGAATGTACAGCGTCGCAGCCCTTATGGCAGACATGTGAACCACTGGTCTGGGTCTGATGTTACCGGACCCAGACTCTCCATTTATCTTTTAGGGTTTGAAACATCTTTTCGCCGCGCCAGCTCTCGATAAAGCGCTGGTGGCGAAACGCCGATCCTTTCTGCCACCATGAGCCATTCACCCTTAGGCGGTTTGCCATGAAGGTCCAGCCAAGCATCAAGCCGATCCGCCACACGCCTGAAACGCAGGATTTCAATCCGCGCCCGCTGCGCCTGCGCTTCCTTTGCATGGGTTTCAATTAAGCTCAGGGCAGCCTCCGGCATGTTTCGGATAGCGCTCAAAAACTTAGCACGAGGCATGCTGGAAACTTCGGCGTCAAAGCGCGCAATAGCGTCACAGTGATAGATTTTCGCAAACAAGGACGCCTCGGCCAAAGCCATGCCTGCCGTGGCAACGTGCAGTGTCAGCGGCACACCATCTTTCAGCGGGCGCTCCAATGCGACCGCGCCGGATCGCACCAGATACATCGAATTTACCCTGTCCGCCTGTCGGAACACCGCCGCGCCTTTTGCGACTTTGCGGATGGGCGCGCCGTCAAAAATATGAACCCAGTCTGACATGATAAAGATCATACGGCGAATGATGCAGATCGGATAGAGTGCCGTGACAACTTGAAAGGCGGCACGACATGCGGGCAAAGACTATCCTGACAGCAATGGCATTGACTGGTGGCGCGACGATCGCGATTGCGCAGACCAACCATACCGGACACTGTGATGGCATGGATCATTCAGCACACGGCCAGGAGCAGATAGCGACTGGCGATGTATTGTCGGAACCCGGACAAGGGGCTTTCGCGTCATTGTCGGAAGTCGTACGCGTGTTAGAAGCCGATCCCGGTACGGATTGGGCAAAGGTTGATCTGACTGGCTTGCGAGCGCATTTGGTCGATATGGACCGGCTGGTATCCGACGCCATTGTGACGGAAACTGACCTGCCGGACGGTATCAGCGCCATCTCCACTGGCGATGCCGCCACAATCGCGACGCTTCGGCGGATGGTGCCTGCCCATGCCTCGCAGCTCGCGCGTGATGATCGCTGGACTGTAGAAGCCACCCAAACCAATGACGGCATGGAGCTGCGGGTGACTAGCGATGATCCCGCTGTTGTCGCCCGGATCAAGGGTCTTGGTTTCTTTGGATTGATGGCCAGTCAGGATCATCATCGTGAGCATCACTTGATGATGGCGCTTGGGGAAGATGCCCACGCGCATTGATATGCTACGACAGCAGGTAACAGACGTGCGACTTGCAAAACCATACATACCCCATATAGGTATGTTTCATGTCTATGGCTCGCTTCATCATGGTCGTCATCTTGACGCTATCCGCATCGCTCTCCGGAGCGATGGATGCGGGACATATGCCGTCTACCGATCATAACCACGCTGCGGCTGAAATCATGGCGGATGAACAACCCGCATGTTGTCAGGACAGCAGTGAACGCACGCAGACCTGTCATGCTGTGCCAGCGCTGCTTCCGGCATCGGAACTGGCCAGCCTTCCGCCGAGTTCGGTCGAAGATATAGTCTGCGCGTCTGGCATACTGCTGAACGGTATTCAGCCATCCGGTCTTCTCGATCCACCCCGCGCGGTGTGATACCTGCTGTGCCTCTCCGTGGTGCAGCAAAGATTAGTCATCACACCAAAACGGGCTTTGCCCGCAGCCATTATATATGGGCACGCATCTTTCGAGAGGAAAAACTTATGAAATCGATCACGACACTTCTGGCTTTAACACCCGCCGCTGCACTTGCCCTTGGACTGGCATCCTTTGGATGGGCGGGCAAAGCCCACGCCGATAGCCATTCACCTATGGCTGACTACGGCACCATGCAAGTTACCAAAAGTCCCACATGCGGATGCTGCGGCGCTTGGGTGGCACTGGCCCGCGAGGAAGGCTACGGCATTGAAGTTACCGACACTGCGGACGTCACAAGCGTGAAATTGGACGCGGACATTCCCGGCAACATGTGGGCCTGTCATACCGCTATGATCGACGGCTACGTCGTCGAGGGCCATGTGCCATTTGCTGCACTTGCAAAACTGCTGGAAGAGCGCCCGAACGTCACAGGCATCGCTGTTCCGGGAATGCCCGGCGGCTCGCCCGGCATGGGAAATGATCCAACTGCGCGCTATGACGTGATCGCCTTCGGCGGCGATGCGGGTGATGGCGAAGTCTTTTATCAGGCCGGTTTGTGAAACGGCGGGTAGTCATAGCTGGTGGAGGAGCGGCTCTGATAGGGGCCGCTCTCTATGCCTACACCACGGTCTTGGCTGAAACTGATCGGGTTGTCTTGCAAGATACCGATCCGGTAATCGTAGCACTCGGGGCGAGTGTCTATGAGGCGAATTGTGCCTCGTGTCACGGGGCTAACCTGGAAGGCCAAGCCAATTGGCGCTCGCCTGGTGATGATGGACGCCTCCCCGCACCGCCCCATGATGCAACCGGACACACATGGCACCATGACGGGGACACGTTGTTTCGGCTGACCAAATACGGAACGGGCGCACTTATCGGCGATCCCGACTACGCTTCGAACATGCCAATCTACGAAGGCGTTCTGAGCGATGAAGAGATTATCGCCGTTCTCAGCTACATCAAATCGACTTGGCCGGACGACGTCCGCGCCCGTCATGACGAAATGGAAAACAGACAATGAAACAAAGCATTTTTGCAATCCTTGCGCTGATCGCAACCGCGACCGGTGCCTGGGCGCACTCCAAAGCCGAAGAAACAACTCCGGCAAATGAGGCGACAGTAGCATCGGTTGAAGCCATCGAAATGCGCTTTGATGATCCAATGCGCGTGACCGCGATTACGCTGACTGGACCGGACGGGGAAGTGGATATTGAGCGTGAAACCGGCATGGATGCCGTGACGGAGTTCCGTGCGCTGCCACCTGCTGATCTGCCCGACGGGGCCTATACGGTTGATTGGCGTGGTCTATCTGCAGACGGTCACCCCATGCAGGGCACCTTCGGCTTCAAAGTAGCCGATTGATCCGCGTGGAAGGTCTGGCACCAATCGACGCATGGGCCATTGCGGCCATCATTGCGAAGGCAGCGGGCTACGGCGCGGCGCTTCTTGCAATGGGAGGGCCACTATTCATTCTGGCCTTTCCAAACGCATCCTCCGATGTGCAGAAACTAGCTCGGAAAATCGCTGTGATCGCCGCCTTGATCGGGCTTGCGGTGCTGGCATTCCGGTTTGGCATCCGGGCCGCCCGTATCTCCGGGATGGGTTTGCCGGGGGCGTTCGATCCTATGATGCTTGGCTTTGTCTGGGACAGTCCGCTCGGGACAACCGCAATCTGGCGCGTTTTGGGTGAACTTCTGGTCATCATGTTGCTGATAAGAGGCGTCGTCGGCCTCGGAGCGGGGCTGATCGGGGCGCTCTTGATTGCGGTGTCTTACACGTTCGTCGGCCATTCTCTTGGTGACCCCCGCTGGCTGCTCGCGTCGTTATTGACGCTGCACCTTCTGGCGGCGGCGTTCTGGGTTGGCGCACTGGCCCCTCTCGGTCGCGCGGTCGGCCAGCGGGATGGGGCATCGATGCTTCATCGCTTTGGAGCCATCGCCAGCGTGACGGTCGCACTGCTCATTGTCGTTGGTTTGATCTTTGCATGGCTCATGACCGGATCACTCTCGGCGCTGCTTTCAACAGCTTACGGCTGGACGCTTCTCGCCAAGCTCGGGGTGGTGGCAGGCTTAATGTTCCTCGCCGCCCTCAACAAATGGCGGTTCGTTCCGGCGCTTGCCTCTTGCGACCCCACTGCTGCGTCCCACCTGCGCCGCTCAATTCAAATCGAAACCGTGGCCGTTCTGCTGATCCTGATTGCGACGGCAACGCTGACCTCGATCACCACGCCTCCGGTCAACTTGTGAAAGGGAAACTCTCATGACCTCCTTATCCCGACGATCAATTCTGAAAGGGGCTGCTGCGCTTGGCGGCGCAACACTGTTGTCCAGACCCACTCTTGCCGATGAGCGCTTGCCAGTCCTGCGGGCGGCACCTGCATCTGCGCAACTTGCCCCTGCCGAATATCCTTCAACGCCTGTCTGGGCCTACGGGACTGAAGCGGTAGGCACGGTTCCGGGCCCGGAAATTCGCTTAGGGGCCGGGGAGCGGGTCAGATTCCAACTGGTCAACGACCTGCCGCAACCAACCGCTGTGCACTGGCATGGCATTCGCATTGAAAATGCCATGGATGGCGCGGCACCTTTGACACAAACCCCCGTGCCGCCCGGCGATACATTCGACTATGACTTCGTAGCCCCCGATCCTGGCACATATTGGTATCACTCTCACAACCGCAGCACGGAACAAGTCGCGCGTGGTCTCGCGGGTCCATTGATCGTGGAAGATCGCGAACCCTGGCTTGGTGAACCCGGTGCAGCAACCCGCGAGCTGGTCCTTATTCTTGATGATTGGCTGCTGGATAGCGACGCAAGAATTATTGAAAATAGATGGGATGACCTGCACGCGGCCTCACATGGTGGGCGCATGGGAAACACGGTCACGGTGAACGGCGCTGCCTATCCAGAATTGGATATCCAGCCCGGCGAGCGGGTGCGGTTGCGGATCATCAACACAGCCACAGATAGAGTTATGTTCCTGTCGTTGCCACACCTGTCGGCACGGCTGATTGCGTTGGACGGCTACCCCGTCACGCCACGCGACGCCGAAACACTCGCCCTCGGACCCGCGCAAAGGGCGGATGTGGTGATCGACGGTCGCGTGGACGGTGAGGCCCGCGCCAGTCTGTTGCTTGATCCCGGCAACGGAGAATGGGTGGAAATTGCTGGCTTCATCCATTCGGGTGACAGTGTGCCATCAACCGGCACTGATGTCCGCTCTTTACCTGCGTGGGGCACACTTCCCGCGCCAGTCCTATCAGACCCGCAACGCGAAACGCTGTTGATGGAAGGCGGAGCCATGCGCGGGATGTTGGAAACTCGTTTTGGCGGCGAAACAATGGGATCCCGCGAACTTGCAGCCAACGGCATGGTTTGGGCGTTCAACGGTGCCGCAAACGAAATGGATACGCCAATGTTCCGGGCGGCTCTGGGCCGAACTGTGCAACTGGAAATGTCAAACCGATCCGTGTTCCCCCATGCAATACACCTACATGGTCACCATTTTACCATCCTCTCCAAAAGTGGCGCTGCGAACATCGAAGGCGACGTGCGCGATACTGTGCTGATCGGCGCGGATGAAACCGTCGAGATTGCCTTTGTTGCCGACAATCCGGGTGTGTGGATGATCCATTGCCACATGCTATCGCATCAGAAGTCGGGCATGATGGCGTGGTTTGAGGTCGCCTGAGAGATGTTCTGGGCACCGTTCATCATGGGTATTGTCCTTGGCGTCGCGACGGTCAGTCTGATGGCAGTTGGGGGCGTTCTACGCCAGCGCGGGACATGGGCAACAACGATGGTCGCAATTGCGTCTTTCTACGTGGTCTTCGCGATACAGACCGGCAACTTAATGGAAATCATTGTTCACACTGGTCTCGCAGCCGGGTTCGTCATTCTCGCGATTGTTGGCGCACGCGCGTCATCCTGGATACTCGCTGCTGCTTTGCTCGGACATGGATTATTCGACGTTGCAGTCGGATCGGTTCTCTCGAACCCTGCTCCGAACTGGTGGGGGCCGTTCTGTCTGGGGATCGACGTGATACTGGCGCTTGCTTTGGCCGTGATGCTCTGGCGCGGACAAACCCTCGACTAAATTACTATTTCGACGCTTTCTGCAAAAGCCCGATCAACTCGTCAAACTTCGCTCGCTGTTCTTCGGGGTCGCCACTTTGGATGGCCGTCTCGACACAATGCTCGGCGTGATTTTCAAGGATTAGCTTTTCAACGCCCAAAATAGCGGACCTTATTGCGGCTGTCTGTGCCAGAATATCCATGCAGTAGCGATCAGCCTCGACCATGCCTGCGACGCCTCGCACCTGTCCTTCCAGCCTGGAAAGTCGGTCCAATGTTTTATCTTTGTTGGCTTTCACGCTGGCATTCCACTTTTGTTTGGAACCATCGGCTGACATTCTGGGCATATACCCCATATGGGTATATTAGAGAGACAGACAATGGCACATCACGGCGACACTACAATGGATTCAACAGATACGCATCATAGCCATACCGGAAAATCCGGAAACTATGGACGGTTTTTTGTAATGATCGGTACCCCCACGGTGGTGATGTATGGCCTGATGTATCTCAACACCTATGCGCTCGATCACGTCTTTTTCTCGCAAACCCGGATGTGGATGGCGCTTTACATGGGCGGGATGATGGCGGTGATCATGCTAGCTTTCATGCTCGGCATGTATTCCAACCGAAAGGCAAATATTGCGATTTTTGTTGGTGCCGCGATTGGATTTACTGCGGGGCTATATCTGGTGCGTTCGCAAGATACAGTCGGTGATGTCGCATGGATGAAAGCGATGATCCCGCACCATTCCATTGCGATTTTAACTAGCGAACGCGCCAATATTTCCGACCCGCGTGTACGTGAACTGGCCGATGCGATCATCGAAGCGCAACGCGGGGAGATTGCAGAAATGAAGCGATACATCGCTGACATTGAAGCGAACGGCGATGCAGCCCCCGGAACATCCAGAACAGAGCCCTGAGACGAAGGAAAACGATCATGCCTAAAGACACCCGAGACGTCGCTGATGTGACGACCGATCCCGCAACCGCCGCGACCGGAAAAACAGCCGTTTTGTATCGCATGGCCCTGCCGAACCATCTGTGCCCGGCAGGGCAGAAAGCACGCTGGCTGTTGGACAGCAAAGGATTTGAAGTCGATGATCGACTGTTCCGCGAGCGATCAGAGGTCGACGCATTCAAAGAGGCGCATGACGTGCCCACCACCCCCCAGATCTGGATTGAGGGCGAGCGGGTCGGTGGCTATGATGCTCTGCGACAAAAGCTGACTGACTACGATCCGGACGCAACAACATACCAGCCGGTGATCTATCTCTTCGCGGTCGCCGCTGCGACGGCACTTGCCCTGTCCATCGGGTTTATTGGTGCAATTACATGGCAGACGCTTGGTTGGTTCATCTCCGTTTCAATGATCCTTTTGGGGATGCAAAAGCTCCGCGACATTGAGAGCTTTACCACCATGTTCCTGAACTACGATCTGCTGGCGCGGAAATGGGTGCCGTACGCCTATGTTTACCCTTGGGTCGAAACTGGCGCGGGCATTCTGATGACGGGTATGTTGCTGACCCCACTTGCCGCCCCGGCGGCGCTTTTTATCGCGACAGTCGGCGCGATCAGTGTGTTCAAAGCAGTCTACATTGACAAGCGAGAGTTAAAATGTGCCTGCGTGGGTGGCAACTCTAATGTGCCACTCGGTTTCGTAAGCCTGACCGAAAACCTGATGATGATGGGCATGGCGATTGTAATGCTGTTCGCATCGCTTTCAGGCGCATGAAAGTAACCCCAGACTGGCACAGAAGGGCTTTGCTTGCGGGCGGAGCCTTCGCTGTCTTTGGATGGGTGAAGGGTGTGCCTTATCTTGCCTCCTTGGGGGAACCAGATTTTGCGTTTGAAGACTTGCCTGGCCTGGCGCCGTTCCGACGACTGATTGGAACAGGTTCGGCAACGACCGGTGCTGCAATCTTTGCAGGCCTTGATGTGGCCATTGGAGCTGAACCCGAAGTAAATCCTCTGGCGGGTGTCGTTCGCGCCAATCCTTGCTCTGCTATTTACGGAACCGCACAGACGCGTGGCGTCCCAATTGCCATGTTCTCTGACTTCTCTTGTCCCGTCTGTAAAGTCATGGACGACCGTCTTTTAGAAGTGCAAGCACGCGATCCAAACGGTATCCGCATCGTGAGGCATCAACTGCCGATCCTCGGAGTGGCGTCGGCCACCGCCAGCCGTGCCGTTCTGGCCGCAGAGCAACAGGGCACATACCGTGAAATGCACGCACGTCTCATACGTAGCCCTGCCGTGACGAACGAAGCTTACATTGCTGCCATCGCCGAGAGCCTGGGACTCGATCGCAACAAGCTGCTCACTGACATGAGATCAGATAAAATCGCTCGACAACTCCAAATCACCGCCGCCATTGCCGAAGTCTTCGGGTTCTTCGGCACTCCCGCCTTCGCCATAGGCCGGACAGTTTTCATGGGGTCAATGTCAACTAGATCACTTGAAAAACTGGTTTCGGAGGAAATCGACAATCCCTGTGCGAAGCTCTAGGAAAATACGGATCATTGGTAATCCCCGATGTCGGCAATGCTAGACGTCGATGGTGCGATATCTAATGGCCGCGTTGTCCAGCTATTGGTTCTCAGCCAAGGAGCCTTCGCTACTATTTGTACGAATGGCTGGTTTTCACGCCGCGTTGTGAAAAGGGATTTTCAGCAATTGCAGCAAAGTCCACGCTGCGAGCGCACGCAGCACCAAATCAAAAGGTCCGGTGTGGGCTCGCACTTCGGTTTCGCCGCTGCGAAGTCGTAGGTCTGTTCTAAATCGGCGAACGGCGAGTGCCGTCCGCCAACCTGCGTTAGATGTCGATCCGCTCAGCGATGCTCAGAGCATCTTCCAGCTCAACACCAAGGTAACGCACCATGCTATCGACCTTCGTGTGGCCAAGCAACAGCTGCACAGCGCGAAGGTTGCCCGTTTTGCGGTAGATTTCCGCAGCCTTGGTACGGCGAAGTGAATGAGTGCCATAGGCGCTCGGTTCCAACCCAATCGATGTCACCCAGTCACGGACAAGCCGACCGTACTGCCGCGTTGAGATGTGTGGTCGATCGTGGAAACGGCTTGGAAACATGAACTGGCAAGCAAGCATTTCAGGCGACTTAACCCATACCAAGATTGAGTCGCCCGTGTTTTCAGTCAATTCGAACTGCACCGGCTTTTTGGTTTTGCTTTGGATCACCGAAACCCGTTCGCGAACGTAATCATCTTTTACTAGGTCCGTGACGGTGAGTTTGATCAGATCACAACCGCGTAGTTTGCTATCGATCGCAACGTTGAACAGCGCAAGGTCGCGGGGATAGCTGGCAAGTTCCAGGCGCGCGCGGATCGCCCAGACCTGTTTGGGTAGCAGCGGTCGTTTCTGTCCTATGATCCGCCCTTTGTTCCAGGCTTTGCGCTTCGGGGTGACTGCAGGAAGTTGGACTCTTGGCATAATATGCCCTCCGATCCTCCCTCCAAACCCAGGCGTCAGCACCGCGCTGACGCCAAAAGCATAGCATCGGATTGAATGGCCGGTGTCAGACGGAACTAAGACGGGCCATCTCTGCGGGCGCATTAGGCAGCTCTGAGCCCATATTGACCGATGCTGCGCGATGCACGAACGTCTCTGAACCGCGCGAAGCTGCTATCCAGTTTTTAGCCATTTGGCTTGTTGCATATGCGCACGTCGTCCACGGCTAAGTTAACGCCGACCAATCACTGGGATGCGGGCGCGCTTGGTGAACGCCCGAGCAAGCATAAAAAACCCATCGTAGTATCCAGCTAATACCTTTTTTCGCAAGCCATAAGTTACGCTTTTGGACCATGCATCTAAGCGAAGGACGACACTTTGGCAAAATCGATCCATTCAATGATCAGAGTTCTGAATGAGGATCGTTCAGTTCAATTCTACGATCAGGCTTTTGGCCTTAAGGTAGCAGAGAAACTCGATTTCAAGACGTTCAACTTGATCTATTTGGCGAACGAAGAAAGCGACTTTGAGCTCGAACTGACAATCAACAAAGATCAAACCGAACCATATGATCTTGGCAACGGGTACGGGCATTTTGCCGTTTCGGTAGATGACCTTGATGCCGAACACGCTCGGTTTGTAGCGGCTGGTCTGAACCCACGGAAAATCGTGGATTTTGCACCCGATGGAGAGACCATCGCACGGTTTTTCTTTGTGGTGGACCCAGATGGTTACGAGATCGAAGTTTTGCAGCGGGGTGGCCGGTACAAGTGATAATGGCCGGACCCGGACCGCAGAACGCCGGGGAAAATGAAAAAAGGGAGGAATGAAAAATGACAACACCAAAAGGTCTGAAGTCGCTGACGCGCAGAGACCTGCTCAAGCAAGCGAGTGCAGTGAGTGCTTCGGTTCTAGTCGGAACTGGCTTTATTGCCGCTCCGAACGCTGCTTGGGCAGTCGAAACAAACGTGTTGGCTCCAGAAACGATGGCAACATTGATGCAAATGGCGCGTGACATCTATCCACATGATCAAGTGGGTGATGAGTATTACGTAGCGGCTGTAAAAGGGTATGACACAGAAGAAGCTGCAGAAGGTATTGAAGCTGGGATTGCGGCTCTCAACACTGCCGCTCAAGGCAAAGGGCATGCAAGCTATCTCGCCATGGGATGGGAACGTGATCGCGTGGACGTCCTTCGCGCGATGGAAGATAGCCCGTTCTTTCAGCAAATTCGCGGTGGCCTCGTGACGGGGCTGTACAATCAAAAAGCGGTTTGGCCCATTTTTGGGTATGAAGGTGAGTCCTTCTCTCAAGGTGGCTATCTTGAGCGCGGCTTCGACGACATCAACTGGATTTAAGGGAAGGACGAAATCATGACGGCACCTTTTGAACTTTCAGATGACAGCGTCGTTGTCATTATTGGGACCGGCGCAGGCGGCGGTGTTTTAGCAAATGAACTTGCCCAAAAAGGCGTAAGCGTTGTTGCGCTTGAAGCGGGCGGGCGGCATTTACCGCAAGACTTTATCAACGATGAATGGGACAGTTTTGGCCAACTCGCGTGGCTTGATCCGCGCACAACCAGCGGTGACTGGCGCGTCGCGAAAGACTTTTCTGGTCTTCCGGCTTGGATCGTAAAGTCTGTAGGCGGCACCACACAACACTGGGCGGGCGCATCGCTGCGTTTCCAAGAGCATGAGTGGAAAGCCAAGACAAACTACGGCGACGTTCAAGGTGCATCGTTGTTGGATTGGCCGATTGATGCAAGTGAGATGGACCCTTGGTACACGAAAGCCGAGGACAAGCTTGGCGTGACCCGGACCGGCGACAGGCCAGGCCTTCCAGGCAACAACAATTACAAAGTCTTTGAAGCTGGTGCGAAAGCGCTTGGTTATGAGCAGGTCCACACGGGACGTATGGCCATCAACTCGGACGACAAGCGTGACCGTCTGATGTGTCAACAAACCGGCTTCTGTTTCCAAGGATGTAAATGGGGCGCGAAGTGGTCTGCGGGCTACGTCGATATTCCTGAGGGTGAAGCCACCGGAAACCTCGAAGTGCGGTCCGAAAGCCATGTGGCGCGCATTCTGCACAATGATGCTGGCAAAGTTACGGGCGTTGAGTATTTCGACAAAGACGGCAATCTTCAGATGCAAAAGGCGCGTGTCGTCTGCGTTGCGGGCAATTCGTATGAAAGCCCGCGTTTGCTGCTCAATTCCGCGTCTGCCATGTTCCCGGACGGCCTTGCGAACAGCTCTGGTCAAGTTGGGCGCAACTACATGCGTCACATGACGGGTTCGGTTTACGGTGTCTTCGATAAGCCCGTGAAAATGTGGCGTGGTACAACGATGGCTGGGATCATTCAGGATGAATCCCGTCACGATCCATCGCGTGGTTTCGTCGGGGGGTATGAGCTTGAGACATTGGCCCTTGGCCTGCCGTTCATGGCGGCCTTCCTTGATCCCGGCGGTTGGGGGCGCGAGTTTACGACCGCCCTTGATCAATACGAGAACATGGCCGGGATGTGGATTGTGGGCGAAGACATGCCACAGGAAACCAATCGCGTCACACTCAACACCGACGTGAAGGATCAGCATGGATTGCCGGTCGTGAACGTGCATTTTGATGATCACCCAAATGACATCGCAATGCGCAACCACGCTTATCAGCAGGGGCAAGCCATCTACGATGCGGTTGGCGCAACACGTACGTTCCCGACGCCACCCTACCCATCCACGCATAACCTTGGCACGAACCGTATGTCAGAGAACGCGCGTGATGGCGTTGTGAACAGATGGGGGCAGACGCACGACATCGCAAACCTATTCGTTTCCGATGGATCACAGTTTACAACTGGTGCTGCCGAGAACCCAACGCTCACAATTGTAGCGTTGGCCATTCGTCAAGCGGATCATCTGGCAAGAGAAATGTCCGCAGGCAATCTTTGATCTGACGTCGATAAAAATTGAGAAAGCCCCGCCTTCAAGCGGGGCTTTTTTATTCGGAGCTTTGCAAATTTTTCAGTGTTGCCCGCGTGTGACCGCACGTTTCAATTTACGATCTTGGTGGGTCTCAGCTTCTTGCGTCAATATCTCATTCGAAGACAGGCTTTCAAACCCGACAGAGGTGGACGTCGGAATAAGGCCCTTAAGCTGTAAATCGATAAAGCGTAGACAGCAGACGCGTAAAAACGACGTGAAATTGCCAAGGTCATGACCTTCATCAATCGATTCATTGTACAGTTGATGCAAAAGCTGCGGCACATTCAAATCGTCTTTTGCGGCAATCTCTTCAAGAATTACCCAAAACATGCTTTCGAGACGGACACTCGTCACCATCCCATCCATGCGGATTGATCGAGTCTGGCTTGTCCACAGATCGGGATCGGCCCCGACGAACAAACGGCACATAATTTTCCTCCTTGAAAGCAACCAACTGACTAAACTCTGCTTACATCAAATCGCTGAATTTTTCAAATATTCTTGGTTATGGGCTGTCGAAGAACGGAAGCCATACAGGGCGCTGCGAGTTCACTTCATCGATATCACACTGACTTCAATTAATGATGTCGCGACCCGTCGAAACCAGTCCTTGCCTCTGAACCATGCAAGGTCGGTTTTGTCCCGCGACTTGATCCTTAAGCGCTATGTCGTCGCTGCGATTTGTGTGGATGGCCGATCTTCACGCCGCGTTGCCATGCTAAACCTTTAGCAGTTGCAGCATAATTTGTGCTGCGAGCGCGCGCAGCGAAGAATCTGCTCGTCTCCTGTGGGCTCACAGTATACCTTAGCCGCGTGGTGCATAGATGACGGCAACGCGGACAAACCCGCATTTGAATTTTGATACTGCGCTGACGCAACATGACTTTGCGATCCTAAAGCAAGTTCTGTTGCGGTGCAGCGCATTTCGTCGAAGTAGCCATTGCTGATCAGGCGTAAATCCGAACCGCGCTTTCGCAACTGCCAGTTCGAATCTTCGGGGCGCGGGCCTGTCGGTGATCCGTTTTCAGGTCTTCTCTGACGCGGCATATTTGGCGCTGTGGCACGGCACAGGTCGTCATTTCGGTCATTCGCGTCTGTCAATTCCGCTCGAACCGAGATCGATTTTTAGCCCCGTCATTGTCCGATCATCGCGGTGATGGGCGAAGCCCACCCGTTCAGTTGCAGCTGTCGTTGATTTATCATCTCTTCGAAGGTGCAGCAGCATTCACATGGTTGAGCCTTGAGTCGTACCAGACCGACCTTGCAACCGATCATACTCGAGCACTGCCAAACAACCAGTTCGCTAAACAAATACTCCCTGAGAGAGGCACTTCCGCGTGTCTGCGGGTTTTCGAGCCGTCTACTCGGGCGATTTTGAGCTTCGCTAAGCCGCGACCGGGAAAGGTTGCGGCTTGATTTGATGTGCTTGATCGGGCGCCTGCCCGTCCAGCGATGCATCCGGTAGTCTTGAGTTGTAAAATTTCAGATGTCGGGCGGCGCCGCTGCGTGCGGCTGGTACGCTGTCATGGTCCGGCAGTTAGACCTCCTCGTATTAGATGCAGAGCCAAAGCCGCGCGACGCAGGCGTCGTCTCCAAAGCGGAGACTTCGGTCGCGTCTTTCACCGCAACAGCTTAGTTGCGTGGGATCAACAAAAAAGAAAATGCTGGCGCTGCGGCTCGTTTTCCTAACTGTTCATCATAATTTATTTGATATCGGACGAAAGAAAGGAAAAGGAGCATTTGGAAGAATTTCGTGTCTCATACTTTTTGGTGCCTGGCTTTTCCATGCTAGCGTTGAGTTCGGCGATTGAACCTTTGCGTTCGGCCAACCGGACACTGGGCCGAGAAGCTTATACCTACAGCGTGCTCGCGACGCGGATTGGACCTGTGCGAGCAAGCAATGGATTAGAAATTCGCGCTGAATTCGATCTTGAAAGTGCGCCGGATGCGGACTTAACGATCATTGTAGCAAGCTTGGAACTTGACGGGCAGCCTAATCGTGCATTGTCAGACCACATTCGTCGACTGCGTCGACACGGCAGGGGGATCGGGGCTATCAGCAACGGCACATTGCCGCTCGCAGAGGCTGGTGTTCTCGCGGGGCGCAAAGTGACTGTTCATTGGGAAGGACTGGACCGGCTGACCGACAAGTTTCCAGGTGTAACCGTCGTGCCGGATCTGTTCTGTATTGATGACAATATCTACACAGCAGCTGGCGGATCGAGCGCGATGGACATGATGCTAGCACTGATTACATCGCACGAGGGGCGGAGTGTTGCTGCTGACGTCTCCGATCAGTTCCTGCATGGTATCGCGCGCCCGGCGCAGGAAGTACAGCGAGATGATCTGCGCTGGCGCTACAAGATCACTGACAAGCGGTTAGAAAAAGTGGTCCGTTTGATGGACGCTCATCAGGCTGATCCTATCGGGGTAGCTCAGCTT
Source organism: Thalassobacter sp. (assembly GCF_982993085.1). Lineage (NCBI taxonomy): Bacteria > Pseudomonadati > Pseudomonadota > Alphaproteobacteria > Rhodobacterales > Roseobacteraceae > Thalassobacter > Thalassobacter sp. The sequence goes on from NZ_CEZFMW010000001.1 coordinate 86,888, forward strand.
GCCGATCATGCGGGCCTGTCAGAACGCCAGTTGGAGCGGCTGTTCATTCAGCAATTGGGCAATTCCCCATCCAAGTTCTATCTGCGCTTGCGTCTTGAGGCTGCGCGTAACCGGTTGTTGGCGACAACCGACTCACTGGAAGAAATTGCTGATAGGTCGGGCTTTTCAAGTCAGGGCCATTTCAGCCGCACCTTCAAATCTTGGTGGGGTGTGTCGCCTAAAAGTGTGCGGAAGCAAAAATAACGCATCCGTGTCGGCTGGGTGCAAAAATTCGTCGGATGATTGCAGCATCTTGAGCGGTTAACCCTCGTACTCCTCACGATACGGCACCCCCGTTGAATCGGTCGTGCTCTGCAACCAAAAGGCGAGGACGATCCAATGCGCGATTTTTTCATGAATGACGAAGACAGGGGATTTCGCATTGAGATTCGTGAGTTTCTGGATCGTGAATTGGCCCCCCGTGCCGAAAAGATTGAGCGTGATAAGGATTGGGGCGCGGTCAAGGACGTCGTGCGCGCCTTAGGCGAGGCTGGCTACATGAAGCTGATGTTTGCTGATCTCTATGATGGCAATCTCAGCAAGCCGGGCCTAACCCATGCGACGATGCTGTCCGAAGAGGCCGCCTATCTGAACTATGCGTTCGAGACGACCATTGCGACGGCGTTATCCTGTGCGTTTCCGCTGCATCGCTTTGCACAGGCGGAAATCAAAGAACGGTATCTGACGCCGATCCTCGAGGGCACGGCCATCGGGTCGATCTGTATGACCGAGCCGAATGTGGGGTCCGACAGCGCGGGTATGGAAACCAAGATCCGATTTGATACGCAGACAAACGAATGGGTCATCAACGGGCTGAAACGCTATATTTCAAACGCCACGAAATCGGATGTTTATATCGTCTGGGGCATCAGTGACGCCAGTGTGGCCCCGCAAAAAGGCATGACAGCGATAGCAGTACCTGCCAAGACCCCCGGTATGTCCTTTCCACAGACCTATGATTTTATGGGGCGGCGCGGCTGTGTCGTGGGCGAAGTGACCTTCGAGGATGTCCGTGTGCCTGCCGAGAACCTGCTTGGCGAGGAGAACAAGGGCTTTCGTATCATGCTGAGCGCGTTCAACTTTGAACGAACAATCCTTGGCGGGTCGGGGCTTGGTGTCGCGCGCTCGGCCTTTGATATTGCCCGCGATCACGCACAGACCCGCGTGGCCTTTGGTGAAAAACTGGGCCAAAAACAGTTGATTTGGGATATGATCGCGCAGATGAGCTGGCGCATTGATGCAGCCGAATTGCTGACTTATCGCGCAGCCAAAATGTATGATGCGGATTTCGACGGCAAAGAGCTGATGCGTGAGGCGGCACAATGCAAGCTAGTGGCGACGGAAACCGCCGTCTTCTGCGCCGATCGCGCTGTGCAGGTGCTGGGCGGTGATGGGATCACCCGGCAGTTTGGCCGCGCCGAGCAGATCTATCGTGATGCCCGCGCCCTGCCGATTGTCGGAGGATCATCCGAAATGGCGAAGTATCTGATCGCCGCGCGCGAACTGCCGCTGATCAAACCCAATCTCTGACAGGACAAGTCCGATGCATATCGCACGTATCTTGGAGGCCTCTGTCGAGCGCTTCCCAACACACATCGCGCTGGTCTATGGACAACAGCGCTGGACCTATACTGAGTGGCACGCCCGTGTGCGCCGCTTTGCGCAGGCATTGTCGGATATGGGCGTGCGCGCGGGCGATCGGGTGGCATTTTACGTTTCAACCTCGGAAAACTCGGTCACAACCTATTTTGCGTGTCAGATACTCGGTGCAGTCGCTGTTCCTTTGAACTATCGCCTCAGCGCGGGCGAGGCCGCCTATATCATTCAAGACAGCGGCACGCGCGTATTGATCTATGGCCGGCACCTGACGGAAAACGCGTTGAAAATTCAGGCACAGGTGCGATCGGTGCATGATTTCATCAGCTGTTCCTACGATGCTGATGCGATCCCGGAAGGTCACAGCCAATTTGATGCGCTGGCCGAGGAAACAGTCGACCGTGACGCTCTTCGCCCGATCCCGGCAGGCACGGATGTGTCGGCACTGGTCTACACATCCGGTACCACCGGTCGGCCCAAGGGCGTTGTGCATACGCATGCCAATGATGTCGCCATCGCGATGAATTGCGTGATGGAATACGGGCTGACCCATAATGACACCGCCTTGCACATCGCCCCACTTTACCACGTGGGCGGGATGCAGGCCTACTTCATGCCACACCTAATGGTAGGCGGTACGAATATGGTCTTGGGGCGCTATGACGCTTTGGAAACGCTTCACACCATCGCCTCGGAACAGATCACGACCCTGTTTGCCGTTCCGACCCAGATTCAGGAGATGCTGCTGCACCCTGAATTTGCTACGATCGACACCTCATCGCTGCGGCTGATCACAACTGGTGGTGCCGCGATTGCCTCGGCGGTGATGAAACGGGTCATCGCAAATTTTTGCCCCAACATCTTCAACGGCTACGGTATGACAGAAGCGTCACTGGCCCTGTTGCTGCACCCTGAGGATGCGCTGCGCAAGATTGGGGCCTGCGGCAAGCCGACCTTGATATCAGAATGCCGCGTCATTGAGCGCGGAGACAATGCGCAGCCCAGCCAGGTTGTCCCGCCCGGCACGGTTGGTCAGCTTATCGTGCGGGGGCTTCAGGCAATGACTGGTTATTGGAACAACCCGTTCGAGACATCGAAAAAGCTCCGCGCCGGCTGGGTCTATTCGGGTGATCTTTTCAGCCAGGATGAAGACGGCTTCTTTTACTTCCACGGTCGCGCGGATGATATGATCGTGTCGGGTGGAGAGAACATCTACCCTCGTGAGGTTGAAGAACTGCTTTACAAACATGCGTCCATTCAGGAGGCCGCTATCGTCGGCCTGCCGGACGAGAAATGGGGGCAGATCGTGGCGGCCTTTGTCGTGTCCACGGACCCCGAGCTGACACCCGAGGCACTTGATGCCTTTTGCAAGGCCAGTGATGATCTTGCCCCTTACAAGCGGCCCAAGCGCTACGTTTTCATGGATGCGCTGCCGACCAATCCCAGTGGCAAGGTTCTCAAACGCGAACTGCTTGCTACCTATTCCAACACCTGGTTCCGAGGATAAACCCATGACTGATAAACTGCTGTATGAACAGGACGGACACGTCGTCACGCTGACCTTCAACATGCCCGAGACGCGTAACGCGCTGACCGATCAGGACCTGTGCGCCGCTATCGTCGCAGCCATGCGGCGCATCAATGCTGATCAATCGGTGCGCTGTGCTATTGTCACAGGTGCCGGGAAAGCGTTTTCATCCGGCGGAAACCTCAAACATATGAAGGAAAAGTCCTCGATCTTTGGCGGTGATGCAGTCGATGCAAAGGACGGCTACCGTTTGGGCATTCAGCAGGTCGCAAAGGCAATGTGGGAATGCGAAGTTCCGCTCATTGCCGCTGTCAACGGCCCGTCCTACGGGGCGGGATGTGATGTGACTTGTATGGCAGACATTCGCATCGCATCGACGCGCGCGACTTTTGCTGAGAATTTTGTCGCGGTGGGCATTATTTCCGGTGATGGCGGGGCATGGCTTCTACCACGCCAAGTGGGGTTAAGCCGTGCGGCCGAAATGACGTTCACCGCAGAACCGATTGATGCGACTACTGCGCTCGATTGGGGGCTCGTGTCGTCGGTGGTCGAACCCGATGACCTTCTGCCTGCAGCACGCACAATGGCTGCGCGTATCGCAAAGAACCCGCCGCGCCAGTTGCGTATGGCCAAGCGCCTGCTGCGTGAGGGTTTGAACACACGGCTCGATGCATTACTGGAACTGGCCGCTGCCTATCAAGGCGCATGTCATCAGACTGAGGACCACATGGAAGCGGTCAATGCGCTACTTGAAAAACGCGCTCCGGTTTTCACAGGGCGCTAATAGAAAAGCATTAGCGATCCAGGTGTGAAACGGTTCGATAGCGATGATCAAGATGAAGCCATCAATGGCGCATAATGCTACCAACGCAGATATTGCCAGGGACGTTCCAGCCATGTTGGCCTAGCTGGAAGAAGAGGACAGCGCCTTTGTGGGCGTGCGCCAAGCAATGGTGACTCATGGTGCGCTGGTCTTGGTCTTAAGGCATTTATTGACGGGGAGGACAACATTCCGTTGTGCAACGAGCGGTCTGCGGGGGGCGGTGGTGGTGATGCTAACAACCGTCACGTCGCAGTATGCGCCTGCTCGATGCAGCAATGACCGCTGCAAATATCTGCATCGCGCAACACTCGGCGGATGCTCGCAACGATGCGGCCGACCAACGATCAAGCCTCGCGCGAGCGATAGACTAGGTGTCCGTCAAAGCCATCGCTTTCGAGTAAGCGAAATTGACTTACGTCAGAGGGATAAATTCTGCGGCTCAAAAGATTGTATTGGGAGGATACATACGATGATCCAGCAATTCAGCGGCGCACCTGCTCTACATTTGATTGAGTTGCAAAAAAGAGTGCATGTGTAGGATTATAAAGATGGGTCCACAGCGCGCGTGACCAATCCAAAATGCAAGGTACGCTTGGTGTCTCGTCAGGGTGCTATTCGCGCGGCGAAACGAGTTGTTGCTTTTGCGAGGCACGATAGCCTTGAAACTGTCATTGGAAACCGGAGAGCAGTTTGCTGGGCTGGAAATTTTGCCCGATGAAATTACGGCATCCAATACTGTTGGCTCCGGCGTTCATTGGGACGTCTTTGGAGGCGAAACTGCGTAATGCTGGTATCAAGCGTCTGGTCGTGGCCGGTCACTTCACGAATTCCTGCGTTTAAGCATCTTTGCACATGGCGGGAAATATGGGCTTTGATGTCTACCTTGCACATGATGCCTATGTGACCTGCCATAGAATTAAATTGCATGGAACAGATCACGGTCTGGAACTGGTTCACAATGCTTCTGTTGCTGCGATGTACGGCGAGTTTTGCACTTTGGTCAGCACGGAGACGCTGAGTAAGCTATTATCCGCACCTTTAGTGGAATTGAACCGTGTTCAGAGGAATGAGCCGGCCAGCCTGAAACCCGAAAAGCTAACACATTGATCAAGGAACTCACTTCGCGCCCGGTTTTTGTTATCGACTCCGTTATACGAACTGCAGTCGTGAAGCTGCTTGCAACACTGCCACCATTTTAGACCTTGATCTGTCGGTTTTGCAGTAAGCAGGTCTGCGCTGTGTAGGTTACCAAACGTTTGGTTCTAAAGCCAATCTAAGAGGCGAAAATGAAAGCAGCACTGTTCTATCATGTCAGAGGAGCAATTGCAGTTGAGGATGTCGCCGACCCCGAGTGTCCTCGGGACGGGGTTATTGTCGGCGTGCACGCCTGCGGTGTGTGCCGTTCGGATCATCATACTTGGGTCGGAGCAGATAAGAACCTGGTAGTACCCCATGTCTTGGGGCACGAGTTTGCGGGTGTTGTGCAGGAAGTCGGCGCAGACTGTACGAAATTCCGTATCGGTGATCGGGTAACTGCGCCATTCATTCTTGGATGTGGGCATTGTCCCGACTGTGCGTCAGGCCAACCAACCATATGCGAAACTCAAAGGCTTATCGGTTTCACCCAATGGGGTGCATTCGCTGAGCGAGTTGCCGTTCAGGCTGCGGATTTCAACGTTGTCCGATTACCTGACAGCGTGGGCTACGCCGAAGCGGCAGGAATGGGTTGCCGCGTCACAACGGCTTGGCGCGGGCTTAGCGATCGCGCGGCCCTTAATGCCGGCGAATGGGTTGCCGTACACGGCTGTGGCGGTGTTGGCCTGTCGGTGATTATGCTGGCGTCGGCGCTATCAGCGCGGATTGTTGCGATTGACGTATCAGAAGAAGCGTTGAGAAAAGCCAGGCAGCTGGGGGCAGATGTCTGTATCAACGCGAACGAGACCAAAGATGTGGCGAGTGCCGTACGCGAAGCTACCGATGGCGGCGCGCATGTTTCGGTGGACGCCTTGGGCATTACAACCACATTCAAAAACTCGCTGAGTTCGTTGCGCAAACTTGGGCGGCATGTGCAAATTGGTATGCCGATCGGCTCGCACGCCACGGTGTCACTTCCACTGCTCGACCTTGTATATGCACGGCAACTGTCACTCTATGGGATGCGCGGTCTTGGTGCTGCCGGGTTTGCCACTCTTCTTGACATGGTTGAGGCGGGAAAGCTCGACCTTGGCGGGTTGGTCACCGAACGTATTCCGCTGTCGAAAGTAGGCGCGGCTCTGTCATTAATGGACCATGGCCAGCCTGCAGGTATCACAGTGATCGACAACTTTGGCGAATAGCCCAGACGTCGGGTTTACTATCACTAAAGGGTTTCAAACGAATGATTATAGGTCTTTAGCCATATGCATGGCTCTGAGTTGGCTGTTACGGGCTGGCGGCTGATTTGTCCCAAAACTTACCGTAGCTGGCGAAGAAATAGAAAAGTCGTTGGGTTGGTTCCCACCGAATAGGGCTATTGTCGCTTTGTTCCCGGCTTACCGATAGCAAACGTCGCTTGACGCCTACTAGCAGAACGTCAGTGCTTCGCATTGTGTGAATTCGGGGCTTGAGATTTTCTGCGCGTTGCATGAACTCCTGCATTTCTTTCTACAAAGGCGGCATCGGCAACTACGCAATGGGGAAATAAGTTTGCAGTAAGCGCCCGCAGAGAGAAAATTCAACGTCCGGATAGGGCTCTGAACTGCCGTTCGCGGCGATATGCACCAGCTGCTGCTCTGGGCTGAAGGTGACTACCCTGCCCATAGGTTCCGCTATGCAGAACTGGTTGTACTTGACGCCTATAGATGTATGAAATATTGGTGCAGCCCGCTGAGCGGGCGTTGTGTGGTGGTAAGGCCGTAGGCTTCAAGGGTAGTGACGCGGGTTCGATGCCCTCCGCCCGCTCAAAAACATTCCCCGATAAATTACCTACAAAAGGCTCTGAAAGTTTCCGATAAACCTCAGCAATTTATGTGTTTTCAGAAGTTTTCGTCTTAGCCCTCTAAGTTATTGATTTGAGATTCAACCAGCTGTTGCGGAATTTCTTTCTGAGTGCGGTCAGAAAATGACTATAACGTTCAGCGCAATCTACCTATAAAACCACAAATTTGGATGGCCTGACGTGCATACTGTCAGGGGCAATCAACAATTCGATCTCAAACGGATCGAAATGAGCCTGTTCTATTTTGGGTGGGTGGTTGAGAAGCTGTAGGCCCAAGAAAGACACAAGTGCAATAAAAACAAGTACTTATAGTATTTAAGTGGAGGCGAGTACCGGAATCGAACCGGTGTACACGGATTTGCAATCCGGAAAATTTTATTGATTTCAAAGGGAAAAATTGTAAACGGACTTGTTTCGTTCAGGGTCACTTTTCAATAGGTTACGAGGCCCAAGTAAACGGTTTTTCACAGTCTCCCGCTCTGGTGAAAGGGCAAAGAAAAACCGCTGAGGGGGCGGCCACCCACCTCAACGGCATAGAAGAATATTTCCGTCCCAATACCTACGGCATTTCCGGTCTGACCTCAACCCAATTGGCGGTGAGATCATGAGCTGGCGCATCGCAAATGAATGCGCCGAGCGCCGCTTTGGCAGCGCCGCGCGCAAGCAGATCATCATGTTCCTGGCCGATAAGGCGAGCGACGACGGCTCAGGCATCTGGTGTTCCAAGGGAACGATCCAGCGCCACACAGAGCTCAGCGAGAGCACGGTCAAGCGCACCATCATCGACTTTCTGCGCGGAGGCATTCTGATCGAGACAGGACGGAGGCACTGCAAGAACGGCTATACGGTCATTTACCGCATCGTTCTGGAGCGCGTGGCCGCGCTCGAAACCACGGCCGAGCCCGACATTGAGACGGGGGTCACTGTGAACCCCGTCCAGCCTGAACCCGGTACGGGGTCCACGGTGAACGGGGTACGGGGTTCACGGTGGACCCCAAACCATCCTAAAACCATCCATAAACCACCTACGCGCAGGCGCGAGGCGGCGGAGGAGGTTGAAGATTTTGAATCTGAGAAGATCTTGGCGGCCTATCCCGAAGACAGGATCCGAGACCGGCGGACCAGTCTGCGTTTGATCGCAGCAGCTGTGAAAGCCGGGGTAGAGCCCGATGACCTGAAGCAGGCGGTCAAAGCCTATGCCAAGGAAAGCGAAGGCTACACGCGCAGCAAGGTCTGTTTCTCCGACAATTGGTTCAAGATGCGGCGTTGGGAAAAGGGGCTGGCCCAGATCCAGGCCGACCGAGAGAAAGCGCGAGAGGCCGAAGCCAAGGGGCGCGCCAGCCTCGCCGAGTGGATCCACGAGCGCCATCCCTTGTGCCGCCACATCACCAACCGGCAGATCGAGGATTTGATCGTTTCAAAGCTAGTGACGCCTGAGCAGGTGCGCGCTGCGGGGCTGCAGGCGTGACTTTCGAGGGTTGGGAACGCAATCGTTTCGTTCGAGCAGTCGCGTTGGATGAGTGCGGGTAGGTAACCGGGTTGTGTTTCGTAATGGTAACCTTAATACTCCCAATGTTATACTGAGTTAACATAAGGTGTGACTGGAGTGGCAGCAGTGGATTATAGAGTTAAGCGGTGGAAATTGACACTAATGTTCTCTCAGTGTAACATGTAAAGGCTTAATGTCGCTTGGAGATATTATTATGGCTGTTCCGATCAAAATGCCCAGGGCGGCGCGTAAGGAGCTCGTGACACTTGGGGAAAACATTCGTGTTGCGCGACTGCGTCGCAAACTGACCGCTGAGATTGTCGCGCAGCGCGCTGGCACAACGCGACAGACCATCGCCAAGATCGAAAGCGGTAACCCCGCAGTCAAGATCGGCACCTACGTTGCTGTATTGCAGGCGCTCGGCCTCTTGAAAGGTTGGGGGGATATCGATGACCCGGTTGGAGAGCAGATGGCCCTGGATGACCTCCCGCAGCGTGCGAGACTGAAAAATGGTTGAGGTCTGGATCGACTGGAAGGGGCTGAAACAGGTCGGTACGCTCCACCGCACAGCGGGGCGCGGCCGAGAGCGGGTGTCTTTTACCTATCATGCCGACTGGCTTGGCGACGAAAATGCCTTCGGGCTTTCGCCGGACATGCCTCTCGTCAGAGGGCAATTCGTGCCGGAAACGGGGCAGGATATGCTTGCGCCACTTGGGGATTCTGCCCCCGACACCTGGGGGCGAACGGTGATGCGGCGCTATGAGGGGCGCATGGCAGAGTCCGAGGGGCGACGTCCGAGAGTGCTGCAAGAAACCGACTACCTGCTTGGGGTGAATGATGAGACCCGTTTGGGTGCGCTGCGCTTCAGGGTTGATGGCGAGTTTCAAGCGCGTGAGGGCATCGGGGTGCCTGCGCTAGTGAGCCTCGGGGATTTGCTTCATGCGTCTCAGCGCGTTCTGCGCGGGGAAGAGACCGCTGAGGACCTCAAAATGCTGTTCGCTCCCGGAAGTTCCCTCGGGGGCGCTCGTCCGAAGGCCAGCATCCTCGACCAACACGGCCGCCTGTCTGTCGCCAAGTTCCCGAAGGAGACGGACACCTATTGCGTGGAACGCTGGGAAGCCATTGCACTGGAATTGGCAAGACGCGCCGGAATTACGGTTTCTGATCACACGCTTGAGATAGCTGGCGACAAGCCTGTTTTCTTGTCCCATCGGTTTGACCGGAACGAGGACGGCAGGATCCCCTTCATCTCAGCCATGGCGATGCTGGGCGGCAGGGATGGAGAAAGCTACAGCTATTTGGACCTAGCCGATATTATCACTTCAGAAAGCGTAACGCCTGACCAGGACCGCGAGGAGCTCTACCGGCGGGTCGCATTTTCTATTCTTGTTACGAACCTCGATGATCACATGCGCAATCACGGATTTCTGCGTGGGCGTGGCGGCTGGCACCTCTCACCGGCCTACGACATCAACCCTGTGCCGAGCCAGCCGCGTGTGCTCAAGAGCTATGTCGACGATGACAATCCGGATGCCAGCATTGCCCTGCACCGCGCGCAACATGACTCCTATCTTCTCGAACGCAAGGAGGCAGATCGCATCATTGCCGATGTGGCCGAAGCGACGATGGCTTGGCGTGACGTTGCCCATGCATTGGGGGCTCCGGAGCGCGAGATCAGGGAGATGGCAACAGCCTTCGAGCACGAGGAAGCGGATCTGGCGCGAGCGTAAACTAGGGCAGCTGTCGCCTCTCGAGGACAAAGCAACACACCAGTGTGAAATTTACGCTGAAGCGCAAATCTAGAAAATTTACGCTGAAGCGTCAAATGTCGAAAATAATGGCCGCTGCGGTCTTTGAAGTTCCTGCGCCCTTATGGAGCAGGTTGACGAGACCTGTCAGATATTGAGTGCCAAACTCAGATCCTCAACGCCGTATTTCTGATTGCTGAACATAAGCGGGCAGCCGTGTCTGACGCGGTGCAGGTCCTGCTTCAACAAGAAAATTCCCCTGCGCCAGCGCATTCCTCGCGAGGCAAGTTTCTCGCTGACAGCCCCTTGGTGCCAGCTTTGGTCATGTTCATCGAAACACTCAAAATGAGGATCAAAAAATGGCTACTCAAACTCTGAAACTGAACGTCAAATCCGGCGAAAAAGACGGCAAGAACTTCTGGGATCGCTGCGGCGTCCTCTTCGTCAACACCGACGACAGCGGCAACATCACGTCGATCAACGTCAAACACAGCATGTTCCCCGACGTCGAAATGGTCGCCTTCCCACGTCGCGACGAAGATCCGGTCACCGAATGACCTCAATGCCAGGGCGGGGTTCCCGCCCTGGCTTTCTTTTGGGGCGATAGAGCTAAGCTGTAGTTCGGCTTTCAGGTGAAATTTCGTGGGCATGGCGGATTGATTCCGCGGTATTCACTTCGCTATCGGCTGGACTGTGAAGGTGTATTCGCACCTGTCTAGCCCCCAATTTCAGTGCCACTAATTTTGGATTTCTCTAATAAGGTTTC
>NZ_CEZFMW010000002.1:0-88376 GCF_982993085.1 Thalassobacter sp.
AAGGGGAAGTCTCCTCAAACCCCGATTTGTGCAACAGAGCCGATCATTGGCCGCATAGTGCCCATGCACTAATCGATGACCCGGCAAGCCCGCGGATTGTTGCGAAGACGTTTGCCCCCAAAGCAAAGCCTCATCAGGCTGATCCTCCAGCGGCAACGTTGCTTCAAGATTTGCATGAGCGTAGACCACGTCGCCGGATACCGCGTAGCGTTGGAGGGAGCGTAGAAAACACAGATGTCTTTGCGCCTTTTCCTGAAGCGCGTCGCGCATGCTTATCAGTTCATTCTTATCCGGTCTTCGCGATGCCGACCTGATGCCGTAACTCGTAAGCGTTTGCAGTCCGCCCCAGCCAATCCAGTTTGCACCCGCGATTGGATCCTCCAGAAACGCAAGCATCGCGGCTTCATGATTGCCCATCAGAAAGTCGAAACTATTGTTGCTGGCTTCTTTGACGTCACAGAGCGTTTGTAAAACCTGTGCGGATTGATCGCCTCGATCAACGTAGTCGCCAAGAAAGATGAAACGCGCTTTCCGATCATCGCCAAAGCCGCAGGCATCCTTAGTGAGCCGTTCCAACATGGCGACCAATAGGTCATTGCGACCATGTACGTCACCTATTGCGTATACGCGTTCATCCGACGCAACACTCAGCAAACGACGAGACGCGTCGCGCTCTGCAAATCTTAATAATTTTTGAAGCAAAATCTTCACACACTTTAAAACCCCGAAGTAAGCATATCTGAAAACATGGCCTTAGCCTAGGGTTTAAGGCCGATCAGAGTGGAAGTAGGATTTCAGGTGGACTTAATTGCAGTCCGTTTTTGTGTTTTTTGTTCCAAGCTCCGGCGACACACATTCTGGATACTCTCAGTTGTTTGCTTGCTCGTTGAGGCACTGATTGTGACGGATGGCTAGCGTAGCACCCGACGTTCGTCGCTAAGTTGGGGCTGCCACTTGCGAAGTGACGTCGCGGGTGTCTTGCACAAGCCTGGCTTTGATGGACCTGCCGCTCAGCCCGGTCTAGATGGACGCTGAAAAAGGAACACCGCCGTGGCGAAGGGTTTAGACGCTTTCTGTGGCTATGCCGTATACTTACTTCGCGGGTCGTAAACCTGATCGGGATTGGTTGGCTTGCGCCCCTACTCGGCCAAGGCGGCGCGCTCAGCGCCCAGGCCGCGATACCAGCGGACGATTTGGGCGCGTTCTTCTTTGGTCATGCCGGTTACATTGCCCGGTGGCATTGCGTGGCTCAGACCTGCGTGCAGATAAACCGCGCGCGCGTTGAGAGCGATCTGCGCCTCATTGTCCAAGCGTACGGCCTTGGGGGGCCATACCATGCCGGACCAAGTGGGCTCTGGGTTGTGGCACATGGAACACCGCCCCAACACAATGTCATGCACCTCGCCGTAGCCCTCGGCCTCAACCGCATATTGCAGCGGCTCGGGCACGACGACCTCTGCCTGCCAATCATAGTCTTTATACATCGGTGCCGACGACAGCCACATAATCAGGACAAAGATCACGGCCGACGCGCCAAGCGTCCAAATTGGTTTGCCTTTTCGGGCGTGCATCGAGTTGAAGTAGTGGCGGATCAAAACACCCAGCAAAAACACCAAAGACGCGATGATCCAGTTGTGCTCAGTCGCGAAGGCCAACGGGTAGTGGTTGGACAGCATCAGAAAGATCACGGGCAACGTCAGGTAGTTGTTGTGGGTGGAGCGTAGCTTGGCGATCTTGCCGTATTTAGCGTCTGGCGCGCGGCCTTCTTGCAGGTCTTTGACGACTATGCGTTGGTTCGGCATGATGATCAGGAACACGTTTGCCGTCATGATTGTCGCGGTGAACGCACCCAAGTGTAGCAATGCGGCGCGGCCCGTAAACACTTGATTGTAGCCCCACGCCATCGTCACCAGGATGACAAAGAGCAGAAGCATTAGCGCTGTAGGGTGCTCTCCCATACGGCTTTTGCACAGGATGTCGTATAGCACCCAACCGATTGCCAAGGATCCGCCGGAAATGGCGATAGCTTGGAACGTCGAGAGTTCAATTTTGTCGTAGTCGATCAGGTACATCTCGGCCCCGGCCCAATAGACCAGCACCAAAAGAGCCGCGCCCGACAGCCAGGTCGCATAGCTTTCCCATTTGAACCACGTCAGGTGCTCGGGCATGTTTTCGGGTGCCACAAGGTACTTTTGGATGTGGTAAAAACCGCCCCCATGGACCTGCCATTCCTCACCATGGGCACCAACGGGCAGGTGCGGAACCTTTCGCAGACCAAGGTCCAAAGCGATGAAATAAAACGACGCACCGATCCAAGCCATTGCCGTAATGACGTGCAACCAACGCACCGCAAACCCGAGCCAATCCGTCATAACGGCGAGATCATACATGTGGCGTTCTCCCAAACATTTTTTGCGACGCTATACCGTCTCGCTTCTATATGATAATTGCTGATTATCTGGATCAGCTTCAAGAAAAACCAAATAATCCATGGCCAATATCAATAATATCCGCATGTTTACCCGCGTGTTTGAACTTGAAAACATGTCAGCGGCCGCGCGCGATCTGCGTGTGTCGGCGGCGGTTGCCTCCAGCCGGATCGGAGAGTTGGAAAAGCAGTTGGGGATTCGGTTGTTCACGCGCACAACCCGGTCCATCCAACCCACAGAACAGGGCCGCATTTTTTATCCCAAGGCTTTGAAAGTTCTCGAAGCCCTAGAGGAGGCTGAAGCTGCGGTTCATGAGATCACGTTAAACCCACGCGGGTCCATTTTTGTCTCAGCGCCGCTTGGCATCGGGCGGCGATTGATTGCGCCGAATGTGGCCGTCTTTCGTGAAAAATACCCGGAAATACACACGCGCCTTCGGCTGTCGGACCGGGCGCTTGATGTGGCGGGCGAAGGGCTGGACGTGGCTTTCGTGGTCGGCAATCCGCCGGACTCAGGCCTAATGATGAAGCCCATCGCCACGTTTGCGCGGGTCCTGTGTGCTGCGCCTGAATATATCACGCGCAAGGGTCGTCCGGTGCATGGCGCCGATCTGATTTCACAAAATCACGACTGTCTGCTTTTGCGGTTCCCCGGCTCGACCGAGTTTCGCTGGTCGCTGGCGACCAGTGATGGGTATCAAAACTTTGACGTAACGGGGCCGTTTGCTTGTGATGACGGCGATGTTCTCACCGAATGGGCATTGGACGGGCGTGGGATTATCAACAAACCTGCGTTTGAGGTTCAGCACCACCTAGATAGTGGTGCCCTTGTCCCGGTGTGCCAAAAATCGCCGCCACCCAATACCCAGCTTGCGGTGCTGTATCCGCATCGGAAGAACCAAGACCCAAAGAGCCGGTTCTTCATAGATTTCATGTCAGATATGCTGAAAGCTGCGCTCGCTTAGCTGCCGCGATAGGTGCTGAAGCTATAGGGGCTCAGCAGGAGCGGGACGTGGTAGTGATCTGCATCACTCATCACAAAGCGCAGTGGGATGACGTCCAGAAAATCTGCGGGCGCATTGTTGGCGCGCAGGTAATCCCCGGCATGAAAGACCAACTCATATGTGCCCGTTTCAAATGCGTCTTGGGGCAGGATCGGGCTATCGGTGCGGCCATCAGAATTGGTCGTGGTCTCGGTGATCTTCGTGGATGCGCCACCGTCGATACGGAACAGTTCAATCCGTAAATTCGCCGCGGGGCAGCCCTTGGCCGTGTCGAGAACGTGGGTCGTGAGGTAGCCAGCCATGATGCGTCTCCTGTTGGTGTAAAAGATGTCTGCGGGATGGGCTTTGCGTTGGAAATGCAAGAACCCCCGAAACACTTTCAAGAAATTTTTGAAAGACCGAAACTTAATCGCGGTTTAAGCGGAGATAGGTTTGGGAGGACACATTGCAACGTTACAGTCGAGATATGTCAGGTTACGCCGGACAACCGCCCGCAGCCAACTGGCCCAATGGTGCCAAAATTGCTGTGCAATTCGTGTTGAACTACGAAGAAGGTGGTGAAAACTGCGTTCTTCACGGCGATGCCGCCTCCGAGGCATTCTTGTCCGAGATCGTCGGGGCCGCCGCTTGGGAAGGCCAGCGCCATTGGAACATGGAGTCGATCTATGAGTACGGTGCGCGCGCTGGGTTCTGGCGGTTGCACGATATGTTCACCAAACGCGACATGCCCGTCACAGTCTATGGAGTGGCAACTGCCCTCGCCCGCTCTCCGGCGCAGGTTGAGGCGATGCTGGACGCCGATTGGGAAATCGCGAGCCACGGCCTGAAATGGGTCGAACACAAAGACATGCCCGAGGCTGAGGAACGTGCCCAAATCACGGAAGCCAAGCGTTTGCATACCGCCGTCACGGGCAGCGCGCCCAAGGGCTGGTATACGGGCCGCTGTTCCGAAAATACTGTGCGTTTGATCGCAGAGGATGGCAGTTTCGATTATGTTTCCGACACGTATGCCGATGACCTACCCTATTGGACCGATGTGGCAGAGCGCCCGCAACTGGTGATCCCCTACACGCTGGATGCCAATGATATGCGGTTTGCGACACCGCAGGGCTTCAACACGGGTGAGCATTTCTACACCTACCTCAAGGACAGTTTTGACACGCTCTACGCCGAGGGTTTGGCAGGCGCGCCCAAGATGATGAGCATCGGTTTGCATTGTCGTTTGGTGGGACGTCCGGGCCGGGCGGCGGCTTTTGCTAGGTTCTTGGACTATGTGGCCTCGCATGAGAATGTTTGGGTTGCCCGCCGTGCGGATATCGCCGCGCATTGGGCGGATGAGCATCCCTATCAAGCTCCGAAACTGGAGCCATCCCGGATGGACGGCCCCACATTTGTGTCCACATTCGGCGGCATATTTGAGCATTCGGCTTGGATCGCGGAGCGCGCCTATGAGGCAGAGCTTGGCCCAGCCCATGATAGTGTTGTTGGTATTCATGCCGCACTCAAAACGCAGTTCCGCCTTGCGTCTGAGGCGGAGCGCCTTGGGGTTCTGACGGCCCACCCGGATCTGGCAGGCAAGCTGGCACAGGCCAAGCGCCTCACGGCTGAATCCACAGGGGAGCAATCGTCTGCGGGTCTAGACGCTCTGACGGATGCAGAACGTCAGACATTTACCGACCTGAATGCTGCCTATGTCAAAGCCTTTGGCTTTCCATTCATCATCGCGGTGCGCGACCACGACAAAGCCAGTATTCTAGCGGCATTCCACGAACGGCTTAACAACAGCCGTGACCAAGAATTTGCGCAAGCGTGTTATCAGGTTGAACGCATCGCCTTTCATCGCCTCAAGGATTTATTCGCATGAATGTAGTGAACACCGCACCCACGGATGGGCCTCAATCAATCGAGACGCAAACCCGTTACGCCTTTCCGCCCGGCGGCATGCCTTCGTTTGACGAAAGCCCCGAAGGCACTGCGATTTTTACCTCCGCTTATGCCGTCCTGCCTGCCTGCACACAGCGTGATATCGTCACCAGCTTTTTGCCCGGTTGGACCGGACACCGCGCTTGGATCCTTGCGCGTCCACTGACTGGCTTTGCAGAGACATTTGCCCAGTACGCCGTCGAATTGCAGCCCGGTGGCGGGTCGTCCACGCCCGAGCCGCTGGCCACCGCCCAAGCCGCATTGTTTGTGGCGCATGGCAGCCTTCGGCTGACGATTGGTGAGGTTGCGCATGAATTGCGCGCCGGTTCCTTTGCGTACCTGCCTGCGGGCGCGCCTTGGCAGCTATGGAATGCATCCGATGCCGAGGCAGGTTTCCACTGGGTGCGCAAAGCCTATGTGCCCCTGCCCGGTGATCTGGAGCCTGAGCCATTTGTGGTGCACGAAACTGATGTCACCCCCACGGGCATGCCCGGGGCCGAGACAACGTGGGCCACGCAACGGTTCTTTGATCCGCTGGACATGGCCTATGACTTTCACATGACGATCGTGAACTTCGAGCCCGGCGGCCGCATTCCGTTTGCCGAAACGCATGTAATGGAACATGGGCTGTATGTTCTGCAAGGCACGGCCAAATATCTGTTGAACGACACATGGGTCGATGTCGGCCCCGGCGATTTCATGTGGTTGCGTGCCTTTTGTCCGCAAGCCTGCATCGCCACAGGGGATGAGACGTTTCGCTACCTGCTGTATAAGGATGTGAACCGTCACGTGGGGCTGCACCTGTGACCCAGTCGAACGAGACCCCGACGCGCTCGCTGCAAGCGCGGCCCATTACTGCGGCTGCGTTTGCGCCGTTCGGTGATGTGGTTGAGGTTGGCACTGTTGCCCCTGTCTCGATCAACGCGGGGCTTTGTGATCGGTTCAGTGACCTGGCGTCGTTCGACATTGAGGACGGGAAACTGGGCCTAAGCCTGTTTCAGGCGCAGCTGCGCGCCCTGCCCTACACCTGCGACCTGCTAGAGCGTCATCCGCTCGGCTCGCAATGCTTTGTGCCCATGTCGGCTGCGCGCTTTTTGGTCATTGTTGCGCCGGATGAAAACGGCCGCCCCGGCCCGCCGCAGGCGTTTGTTGCGACCAATACCCATGCCATCAATATCGCTCGTAACACCTGGCACGGTGTTTTGGCTCCGATCGAAGGATCGGGGCTTTTTGCTGTGATCGACCGCATCGGTGACGGCACCAACCTTGAGGAACACTGGCTGGAGGAGCCGGCCCTCATCACACTCTAACAAAAAGACGACTACACCAAAGGGAGGACAGCCACATGGCTGACACAACAATCGGAACGCCAGAACAACTGCGCGATCCAAATTACACACCACCGCTGGCAAAAGCGGTTCCACTGGGCATCCAGCACGTTCTGGCGATGTTCGTATCCAACGTCACGCCTGCGATTATCGTTTGTGGTGCGGCGGGCTTTGGCTTTGGCTCAAACAGCCCCGATTTTCCGCAGATGATCTATATGATCCAGATGTCGATGTTCTTTGCTGGGATCGCGACGCTGATCCAGACCATCGGTTTGGGTCCAGCGGGTGCGCGCCTGCCTATCGTACAGGGTACGTCGTTTGCGTTCATCCCGATCATGATCCCACTTGTGGCGGGGAAAGGCGTGGATGCTATGGCTGTCGTCATGGGTGGCATCGTCGTCGGCGGCTTGTTTCACGCGTTCCTTGGCCTCTTCATCGGAAAGATCCGCTTCGCTTTGCCGCCGTTGGTGACAGGCTTGGTTGTGACGATGATCGGTCTTGCGCTGGTCAAGGTCGGTATTCAGTACGCCGCCGGGGGTGTGCCCGCGATTGGCAAACCTGAGTACGGCTCGCTCCTGAATTGGACGATGGCGGGTACGGTTGTTGTTGTAACTCTGGGGCTGAAATTCTTTGCACGGGGCATGCTGTCCGTTTCTGCAGTGCTGATCGGTTTGCTCGTGGGGTACGCTTTGGCCTTCATGATGGGCGAAGTGAGCTTTGCGAACGTGGGCCGGGCTGCGTCCTTTGCGCTTCCCAACCCGCTGCATTTCGGGATCGAATTCTCGGTCGCGGCGATCGTCGGCTTTTGTTTGATGTCGTTCGTGTCTGCGGTCGAAACCGTGGGCGATGTGTCTGGCATCACCAAAGGCGGCGCAGGGCGCGAAGCTACCGACAAAGAGATCCAAGGCGCAACATATGCCGACGGTCTGGGCACCGCTGTTTCGGGCCTGTTCGGGGCGCTGCCCAACACATCGTTTAGCCAAAACGTTGGCCTTATTGCCATGACCGGCGTTATGAGCCGGCATGTCGTGACGATTGGCGCGCTGTTTTTGATTGCGGCAGGTTTGATCCCCAAGGTTGGCGCGATCATTTCCTCGATCCCGATTGAGGTTCTGGGCGGCGGCGTCATCGTGATGTTTGGTATGGTTGTTGCTGCTGGCGTCTCGATGCTGTCGGACGTGAACTGGAACCGCCGCAACATGGTGATCTTCGCGATCGCTCTGTCGCTCGGTCTGGGCCTCCAGTTGGAGCCGGGTGCTTTGCAACACCTGCCCGGGACACTGAAGGTTCTTGCGACCTCAGGTATCCTGCCTGCCGCATTCATCGCGATTGTGCTCAACCTGATCCTCCCCGAGGAACTGGCTGCCGAAGCGACCGAAGAAGTGTCGGGCGGCATGTCCGGCGGTGCAAGCGGGCGTTCTGGGAAATAAGCCGAACACCTTTGCATGAAGTAGACAAAGAGCAGCTCCCACACCGGGGGCTGCTTTTTTGGTTTTGAGTTGAGCCTGTTCCGTTGGACTCATCATGTCGTTCGTGTGGGTTGAAATATCCCATAGATAATCAGATGAGACTGCGAGCTGTCAGGCCAGCGCCGAACCTGGGACCTGTCTACTTACGGCGTGCCATCGAGCCCCAAGAACGGCGTATAAAACAACCAGCTTTCGAAACGCGGATCAGATCTAGGTGTAGTGTGGCTTTTCAATGCACTACATTGAATTTCCAATGTGAATTCAGGGGCCGAGGAACAGAATGTCTGTTGGGGCTCGCTTTCAAAAGTAAATGAAAGCCATTTAAAATTCCCAATTCGGCGGGGAAAAGGGGGCAAGTCTTCCCCTTACGTAAATCACGCCTTGACAGAACTACTTGTAAGTCTAAGAGAAATATTAGTACCTTTTTGGTAGTATTGTTGACACGTTTTTAAACCCTGCTGCAACCATAGCCGAGGTCACTATGTTTTATCACACGCACGGCCAGACCTGCGACATAAGACAAGCATTCAGATATGGCGTGGCGGTCCTAGCCTCGGCGCTGTCTTTGTCGGGCAACGCGACAGCGGACACATTTACCGTTGGCATCGTTCCGCAGTTTGAGCCGATAAAACTGGCCGAGATATGGTCGCCCATTCTGCGTAAGCTCGAAGAGGAAACGGGTCATACGTTTGAAATGATCGGCTCGCCCCGAATTTCGGAGTTTGAAGACAGCTTTATCGCGGGTGAGTTCGATTTCGCCTACATGAACCCGTACCACTTTTTGGTCGCGCGCAAAGCCCAAGGCTATGATGCATTGGTCCGTGATGGCGCCCGAGAACTATTTGGCGTTCTCGTGGTTGGCAAAGATTCAGGCATCGAAACAGTTGCGGATCTAAAGGGCAAAACCATCGCATTTCCCTCGCCCAATGCTTTGGGCGCGGCCCTTTTGATGCGCGCTGATTTGGATCGCATTCATGGGCTAGAGTACACTCAGGAATATGTGTCGACCCATTCTTCAACGTACTTGAACGTTGCCCTTGGGCAAATGGATGCAGGTGGCGGCGTCATGGCCACCTTGAACCGCGCAGAGCCCCAAGTTCGGGATCGACTGCGGATTGTGTACGAAACAACCCGTGTGCCGCCTCATCCCTTTGTCGCACACGAACGTATTCCTACTGAGGTTGCCCAACCCGTTCAGGACGCGTTCCTCAAACTTGCAGAAACGTCGGAAGGCAAAGAACTGCTGGCACGTATCCCGATGCGCCAAGCAATTCCAGCCACCAGTGCTGACTACGATGGTTTGTACGATCTCAACTTACAAAACTACTGGGTCAACTAAGCCCTTTGTGGGGCCAAGCCTGTTGGACATATTCACATGAATTTCAAATCAATCAGATTTCGCGTAACGGCCGTCATTCTTGTGTGTGCGACCGTGGGGGTGTTGCTGTTTGAAACATTCTGGCTTCCGCGGCTCAACAGTATGTTGACGGAAACTCAGACAAGTGAATTGCAAAAAGGCGTGGCAATCCTGTCAGAAGCGCTTTTGCCATATCTGGCTAGCAATCAGATTGGTGCGGTCTACGAAACGTTGCAAAACGTCGAAGCCCAGTACCCAGAGTGGGTACAGGTCACCTTGCATCGCCCTGATGGTGCGCAACTTTATCCTATGGAGCCATTGGCGGAATTGCAGGGCGCAAAGCTATTTACCGAAAGTATGGCTATTTCTCTGCAGGGTGACGATCTTGCGAAACTTACGATTGTCGCCGATTTTGGTCCGCAAATTCAGTATTTTCAAACCGAACAAATTCGCATTTTCCTCATTGGGATGGTCATCGTCGCACTTTTGTTAGGTGCCAATATCTACCTTGTAGATCGGTTGATAACGCGACGTATTTTGATGGTAACCAAGGCTGCTGATGAATTGGCGGCCGGTAACTATGAGGCATCGCTGCCAAGTGGTGCAGACGAAATCGGACTTTTGGCCAAAAGCTTTTGTATGATGCGCGATCATATTCGTGACCAAACTGCCAAGCTGGACGCTGCACGTGTGCGGGCGGAATTGGCGTTAGCGGCACGTTCTCGGTTCTTGGCCACAATGAGCCACGAAATCCGAACGCCTCTCAACGGAATTATCCCCGTGGCGGAGCTTTTGCGGCATTCAAAGTTAGAGCCCTCTCAGTTTGAAAAGGTTGATATTATTGTCAAATCCGGCAAGGCGTTGTCCTCGATCGTGAATGATATTCTGGATGTCTCCATGCTTGCTGGTGGCAAGCTAACAATTCAAAAGGTCGAATTTTCGCCCAATGAGTTGGTTGCAGAGGCCTTGGAGGTTGTTCGATCCGCTGCGGAGCACAAGGGCTTGAAGATTATTAATGCCTTCAATGCGCCTGCTGATATCCGCCTTCATGGTGACAATAGCCGCATTCGCCAAGTCCTGATCAACCTAATGAGCAACGCCATTAAGTTCACGGAAAGCGGTACAATTACGCTCAAAGGGTTCGCAAAGCCAAAACCTGGCGCTTCTGTTCCGCTTCATTTCGAAATTATTGATACCGGGATCGGCATTCCACAGGACGCGATTTCGCGGATTTTTGAGCGCTTTGAACAGGTCGATGGCAGTATTGAGAGGCGTTTCGGTGGAACAGGTTTGGGACTGTCGATTGTCAAAGACTTGATGGATGCCATGGAGGGCACTGTTTCTGTCAAAAGCCATCTTGGTGAGGGCAGCACATTTATTGTCGATCTTGAACTCGAAGCAATCACCACCCCCTCGGTACCCAAGGCAGAGACCGGAATTAAACCGTTATCGAACACTGGCCGCCGGATCGCCCTGATTGTGGATGATAATGGCATCAATAGGACTGTTGGATCGGCAATTCTTACAAAGCTGGGATATGCCTCTGAAATGGCGGAGAACGGCGTCGTAGGCGTCTCCAAGGCTCAGGATCAAAAGTTTGACGTCATCCTCATGGATATGCACATGCCTGAGATGGATGGTCTGATCGCGACCCAAAAGATTAGAGCAACCGATGGCCCCAATGCGGCGACCAAGATCATTGCCCTGACAGCAAGCGTTCAAGCCGAGGATATTGAGAAATGCCGTGTGGCCGGAATGGATGATTTTTTGTCCAAACCCATCAACATCAAAAATCTGACATCAATGCTGAGTGATGGTAGCTAAAAGGGGCGCAAAACGATTGGACAAGTTGCCGAGAACACTGGCTATTCGTCGTAAACACGCGACAAAGTGCTGCCCTAAGCCTTGCTCTAGTCTGCGAAAGTGATTGAGATACGGCGGTTCATCCGCCCCTTATTTTCAATCTTTGTGATTTTGATTGGACCAATTTCACGGGTGTTGGCGACATGCGTCCCACCGCATGGTTGCAAATCAACTGTTCGATTTTCGGCACCAATCCGGACTAGGCGAACGCGCCCACTGCCCATTGGGGGGACGACGGACATGGTTTTTACCAACTCGGGTTGAGCGGCCAATTCGGCATCTGTGATCCAACTCTCGGAAACATCAAAATACCCGGAAATGAGCTGACTAAGTTTGGCCTGAATCGTATTCTTGTCGTCAATCGGGTCTGGCATGTTGAAATCTAAACGGCCTTTGTCTGCCCCAATCGAACCGCCTGTTACGGGAAATGGCAACACAACCGACAGCAAATGCAGCGCTGTGTGAATGCGCATATGCGCATAGCGCCGCTCCCAATCGAGCCTTTGTTCAACGGCAGCCCCGATGGGGGGCAATGGATTGGGTGTTGCGGGAATAATCGCAATGTCATCCATGTCGACCTTTACGGAAGTCGCGATATCAAGCGTTCTTCCATCCCACGCCAATCTCCCAGAATCCCCCGGCTGCCCCCCACCGCGCGGATAGAAAAGGGAGCGGTCCAATACAATTCCGCCCTCATTCGTATGTCCGATTACGCGCGCAATGGCGGTTTTGGCATAGGGCTCTGAGTTGAACAGCGGCTCTGTCACGAGGGGGTCTCAGTCGCGGTCAACGCTTCGGGATTGCGGAGCCAAACGTCCCGCTGGGCGAACGGAATTTCGATGCCTTCCTGGACGAAACGCTCGGCAATCGAATGGTTCATGTCGGATTTGACGCTCATCATCCAGTTCACATCGCGAAGAAATGCCCGGATTTCAAAATCAAGGCTATCTGCGCCAAACCCTTGAAAAACCACGGCGGGTCCGGGGTTGAGCAGGACCATGGGATGGTTTTCAGCGATCTCTTTCAAGATGCCTTCGACCCGGCGCGTATCAGTGCCATAAGCCACGCCTACGGGCACGATGACGCGACCCGTCGTGTTGCCCAAGGTATAGTTCGTCACCACGCCTGCGATCAAATCCGCGTTGGGCACAATCACGTCTTGGCGGTCAAACGTCTCAATCCGAGTGGAGCGAACGGAAATGTCGCGAACATAGCCCGATACGCTACCAACAGATATCCAGTCGCCCAACTTGATCGGTCGTTCGATGAGCAAAATAATACCCGACACAAAGTTCGACACGATCGTCTGAAGACCAAAACCGATACCGACCGACAGCGCACCAGCAACAATTGCAAGGCCGGACAGGTCGATCCCTGCGAGGGTAATCGCAACCAACGCGGCGATGAAAAAGCCGATGTAGCCGGCCCCGGACAGGATGGCGTTCTTACCACCACTATCTAGGCGCGTTTTCGGCAGGACAGAGTTCCGCAGAACGCCCTGTAGCAGGCGGGTAATCGTGTAGCCGATGGCAAAAACGATGGCGAACGTGATGAAGTTTGTTGGTGAAATCACCGTGCCGCCAATAGAAGCCCCGTTAAGGAAGCTCGACCACAGCTCGGTCAAGGTCGCCCAACGCACACCCCAGATGAGCGCGAAAATCGGCGTAGCAAGGACCCACAGGACAATCCCGATCAATGTCGGGATCAATGCGTCACCCGCGTCGTCGGCGCGCTGCGTTGCCCATGCAAAAATGTCCTCAACCAAAGACTGAAGCGCGGCCAACAACGCCCAAAGGCCAAGAGATATGATTGTGGGCCAAATCAACAGGTTGGCGGCTGTACTATAGCCAACCAAAGACAACGCTGGTGCCGTGACACCGACGATGATTACGACTTTTGCAACCAAGCGAAGCGCACGTGTCAGGACCGGAATGTCCTCTTTGCCCTCGGCGGCAGCGCGGGCTGCGTGCAAAACCGTCAGCGCGAGGCGGATCAATACAAGACCAGCCAGTGCTATGACTGGGAACGTGAGGACGGAGACGTATTCGACCACCCCCTCGCCCGTGTTTTGAAGCACATTCGTAAGCTTGGCGACCGCGTACAAAAGCGCCAGCCCTAGGGTTTGTCTACGCGCTTTTGCACGAACCGATGCATCTAGATCCAGAACAACGCGGTGCGTTTCCCCCTTCGGAAAGACCAAGATGCCCAACCAGCGCGCCGCAAGGATAGCAATGCCGATTGGAAGGAGCGTATCGATAAGCGCCGTGAGACGGATGCCGGAAAGGCCCGCAAGCTCAAGCGCCCGACCGATGAGAACAAGACCTACAAGTGGCAGTGCCATCCGCACAAAGCTCGCAAAGAAACTGATTGCGCGCCCTTTGGGTGTGTCATGGCTTGGCAGGAGTGCGGCCTTGCCACGTTCTATCCAACGACCCGCGCGCAACAAGAGCACTGCTGAGACAATCAAATAGAGAGCAATTGGAACGGAGTTGCCACGCAATGCTGTGCGCTCAGTCTCAGTGTCAAAAGCGCGCTCCACTTCCGTGCGCACCTGATCCGTATATTTGTTTAATGCGTCAATCGCAGGCAGCCAGTTGGCAACATTAATCGCCCCGCGATCAAGGTTAAAGAATGCCTCGGTTTGGCGGCTTGCGATGATCTGATCGATTTCACCGATCAGGCCACCAGCGCGTTGAAAGGCTTCTGTTGCCGCAAAGCCGGGGGCTTCCTGCGCCCGCAGCTGTGCTGCAAGTTCCGCGCGCCGCGTCGCAATTTCCTCTGGCTCTGCAATGCCATCAGCGGGTTCTGGGCCGAGGGCGGCGATCTGTTCGCGCAAGGTTGCAATGCGGGCTGCATTGGCCAAGCGTCCATCAGAGAATTGCGTACGAGCATCGTCAACCTGATCGCGCAAAGCTTCAAGCGCGCCCGTGGACGCAAGTGCACGGTCAATGACGTCTTCGGCACGTGATGCCAAACGTTCCCACTGAGCGTAGTCCTCAGCCGTTAGCGCGGCACGCGCATTCTGCGCAGATGCGCCCCCCGCCAGAAGGGTCACGCTCAACAAAAATGAGAAAAGAATATGCAATGATACCGCTTTCATGTGCGATGTAAGCTCTTTCATAGCGCGAGAATGAAACTGCGCTTCATGGGTGTGCGTCATTATACGTCTTCAAAAACAGTGGGCAGATCTTGGGGCGCACAATCAAGCCATTCCGGTACAGGCAAGCCTTTGGACTTGAGGAATTCCGGATTGTACAACTTAGATTGGTAGCGATTGCCGTAGTCACACAGGATCGTGACGATGGTGTGCCCCGGACCCATCTCTTTGGCCATTTTGATCGCGCCGCCGATGTTCACACCGGTCGAGCCGCCCATAACCAACCCTTCGTCCCGCAAAAGGTCAAAGACGATAGGCAGTGCTTCTTCATCCGAGACGCGGCACACAAAGTCGGGTGTGAACCCTTCAAGGTTAGCAGTGATACGCCCCTGCCCGATCCCTTCGGAAATGCTGGTGCCCTCCGACTTCAGCTCGCCCTCGGTGTAAAAGCTATAAAGTGCAGCGCCCATCGGATCAGCCAGCCCAACCTTTACGCCCTTGGGCTGTAGCGCCTGTGCCATGCCAGCCACCGTGCCACCCGAACCAGCGGCGCAGATAAAGCCGTCTACTTTACCATCCGTTTGCGCCCAAATTTCGGGGCCAGTCGTCTCAATATGAGCTTGGCGGTTGGCGGTGTTGTCAAACTGGTTGGCAAAGATCGCCCCATTCGGCTCCGTCAGGGCCAGCTGTTCTGCAAGCCGTTTGGCATAGCGGATGTAGTTGTTGGGATTTTTGTAAGGTGCGGCAGGAACTTGAACCAACTCAGCCCCAGCAAGGCGAAGCATGTCCTTCTTTTCTTGGCTTTGTGTTTCGGGGATGACGATCACCGTCTTAAAACCCATCGACGCCCCAACCAGTGCAAGCCCGATCCCAGTGTTGCCGGCTGTGCCCTCAACAATTGTACCGCCGGGCTTCAAGGCACCCGACGCAATCGCTGCATTAATAATATACAGCGCTGCGCGGTCCTTAACGGACTGCCCGGGGTTCATGAATTCGGCCTTACCAAGGATCTCACAACCTGTCGCCTCAGATGCGGCGCGCAGCCGGATCAAGGGGGTGTTTCCAATAGCTGCCGCGAGCGTGGAATGGATGGTCATGGGGCGCCTCCTGCTGGGTGTGAGGCCAGTGTTACGCGCGGGTTAAAGCGACTTCAAGCACCTGCCTGAAGGCGATTTCGCTCCGCTTGCAGCCATTGTGCGCTGATGATCAATGCCGCGTTGGCAGCCTCTCCGGAACGCACCATTTCCATCAGGGTATCAAATCGCACCAAATGCGCGCGCAGGTCCTCATGCTCGGTGGCTTCACCGCCTAAACCTGCCGCTTCATCCGGCAAATCACAGACCGCAACATAAGAAACAAACCGCTGTGCAATTCCCCCAGGGCTGGGGTAATACGTTGAAATATGATGTAAATCTGCCGGATCCAGTGTCAGACCAGCCTCTTCGTGCGTTTCACGCAAAGCGGTTTGCTCAGGCGTTTCCCCGGCGTCAATCATCCCCGCAACAGGTTCGAGCATCCACGGCTGCTGGTCACCGCGCACCAATGCACCGATCCGAATTTGCTCAATCAGCAGCACGCGGTCGCGCACGGGATCATAGGGAAGTACCGTTACGGCATCTGTTACAACAAACACCGCACGATCAATTGGACCGACCTCACCCCCGTCGTGCGCTTTGTGCGATAAAGTCACTTCGTCTACGCGAAAGAAAGCCTCATACGGATGGCGTGTTTCGTGAATCGTTATGTCCGCAACGCTGGCTGGCGCGCCGATTGTGGCGGGCCGGCGCGATTGCGACGTACTGATCGTTGAATGGGCCCTCGCCCGGATGATCGCCTGACGTTGTGTTAACGTTTCAACGCTCATCCCGGTGTCATGCGCGCGCATGATTTCAGCCGCGGCCTCAATAGTCATAGCGCCGTGGCTGGCAATCCATGTGTCCAAATCCCAAGCCGTAAAACTGGGCGATAGCCCTTGCGCCCGATAAACCAGCGCGCGCTTTGGCCCTGTTATGGTTTCAACGGATTGCTCCATTAGATCAAAAACAAAGCCGGCTTCGTAGAAATCTAGCCGTTCTTGTTCGGCTTTCGTGACGTTTTTGACCCAAATTCCTGTTGCGGTATCGTTGGGTGATGCCACCAGCATTGGGAAATCCGCACCTTCGACGTGGCGCACGCAGAAACCGCGCAACTCTGCCGCTGAGACAGCCGGCTCCCGCCCCATCACGATCCGCAACAACGGCAAATGGCGGAGCGTTCCAAAGAAAAAGAAATCCGTCACCGCCAGTGACGCGCCGTGAAGTGCCCGATCAGGCCTGCTATAACCGAGAGCCCAAAGTGGAAACCCAGTACAACACCGTCGAAAATCTGGACTGCGTAAGCCGCTGTAAAGTTTAACATCCCATCCAGCGCTTTCTCAGGGCTGTCATAGCTTAGCTCTAACGATTCAGTAATCATTGTGTAGAACCCCTGCGACACGAGGGCCAAAGCCATCAGCAGCCCGCCAACAAACAGACCATTCATCATAGAGATCGAAATGGTTTCCCCGACCATTCGGCCCAACAGCCGCCACCCAAAGAAAAAACCAAGTAACGCGTTATATTCTTGGAACCAACCGACCCGAACACCCTCTTCAAGTGTTTGGAGAACGACGATTTCTGAAGAAACATAGCCAACCGCCGCCATGGCGAAGGCGCATATGAGTTTAGCGGCGGTGGGCATATTGAATTACTTTGGTTTTTCTACGGTAATCTGGAGTACGTCACATGTGCGCGAATGAAATGTCGCCGCGCAAGAGGTTAAATACACATTCCACATCCGACGGAAGCGATCGTCAAATCCTAATGATGCCACCTGCTCCCACCGGTCGTTAAAGGTTTCGAACCACCGACGCAGCGTGACTGAATAGCTCTCTGCGAACTCAATGTCTTTCACTTTGCGCAGACCGGCGGCCTCAATCTCTTCGCTGAGACGCGTTGGGCTAGGTAACATTCCGCCCGGAAAGATGTACTTTTGAATGAAGTCGACGCCCTTGCGGTACGAATGCCAGCGTTTGTCTTGCACCGTGATTATCTGCAATGTCGCGTTGCGTCCGGGGTTCAGCCGGTCGCGGAGCGTTTGGAAATAGGTGGGCCAATATTGCTCACCCACTGCTTCAAACATCTCGATTGAGGCGATCCCGTCGTATGTGCCTGTCTCATCTCGGTAATCTTGTAATTTGAAGGTCACAAGATCCGAAAGACCTGCTTTTTCAATGCGTTCAACGGCATAGTTGAACTGTTCTTGGCTGATCGTCAGGCCCGTGACCTTTAGGCCGCGTTCCTTGGCTGCGTATTCCGCAAAGCCGCCCCAACCACAGCCGATTTCAAGCACGTGATCACCGGGTTCGACACCCATCTGATCCACCATCATTTCATACTTCTGTATCTGTGCGCTTTCGGTGCTTTCTTGCCCGGTTTTGAACAACGCGGACGAGTAAGTCATCGTATCATCGAGCCATAACTTATAGAAATCATTGCCTAAATCATAGTGGGCTGAGATATTCTTGCGTGCCTGTTTCTTAGTGTTGCGCTGAAGCCAGAACCGCACTCTCTCATAGGCTTTGACCAGTGTTAGGGCGGGATAGCCGTCATAAATGGCTTCATTGTCCGCATGCACAAAATCAAAGAAGGCCATCAGGTCGGGGGTGTCCCACCAGCCGTCCATGTAGGCTTCACAAAAGCCAACATCACCATCGCGTACCGTGCGGGCAAACAGGTCCACGTTATGAACATGCACTTCAGCAACCGGACCGGGCTGGGGACCCTCAACCCGAAAGCTGCGGCCATCGGGGAGGTGAATATCCAGACGTCCGTTTTGGACCAACTGTGCCACTGCAAAAACGCGGGCAAAATAGCGTGGGAGATTTTTTTGACCGTCGGTCGTCGTCAGAAGTGTCATTCGCGTTCCTGTCGCAGGATGTGTAAGGCCAAGTTGACAGATAGTGCGGTTCTTAACAAGTGCCGCATATAGTTACATTTTTAGAAAGGTTAACTGGCTTTTAAGGCTGAATAAGCCTCTAGAGCGCGGACCCGACCTTCGGATGTGTCAATCAAAGGACGCAAGGGGTAGCCATCCTTGACGTTCATGTTCCAACTTTCGGGAATGGCGTCAAAATAGCTTAGTGCTGTGGGCTGAGGATTCGGGTCCTGTTCCGCAATCCAACGTCGCCGATATTGCCCCTTCGGATCGAATTTCTCGGCTTGGGTTTCTGGATTGAACACGCGGAAATAGGGCGATGCATCGGGGCCGGAACCTGCCGCCCATTGCCAGCCCATAGCGTTGCTCGCGGGGTCCCAGTCAATCAGACAGTCGGCGAACCACGCCTCACCAATCTTCCAATGCGTCAATAGGTGTTTGGTCAGGTAGCTTGCGACCAACATGCGCGCGCGGTTGTGCATATAGCCAGTCACATACATCTCACGCAGGCCAGCATCGACCACGGGCAAGCCCGTCTGAGCGCGACGCCAGCTTTCGGCCTGTGGCCCATCGGTTTGCCATCCGAACTGGTCCCATTCGGGGCGCCAATTTTCGGTCGTGATCCGCGGCGTGTGATAGACAAGGTGATAGGCAAACTCGCGCCAAACCAGCTCTTTCAAGAATGTTTCGGCCTGTGTGTAACCTCGCTCCAAAGCTGCGCGGCCTGCCAAATAGGCAGTGCGCGTCGAGATTTCTCCGTAGGTTAGGTTTTCCGACAGGCGGCTGGTGCCGTCTTCGGCCAACATATCGCGGGCTGAGTTATAGCGATCAATTCGGCTGTCGATGAATGCCTCAAGACGCGCACGCGCGGCTGCCTCACCCACAGTGACATGGGCACTAACGATGTCCGCGCCCCGTCCCATCGCGCGACCAAGATCCCACGAAGCAAGTGCCTCAGACTTAGGCCAAGCATCTGGTGCAGGAATTTTGCCGGGTTCGGGCAAGGTGGTACCTGGGTCACGGTCCCGAACGGTTTTCCAATAAGGGGTGTAAACCTTGTAGAAACTGCCCTGCCCTGTCTCAACCGTCCAAGGTTCAAACAGCAGGTGCCCGTTGTGACTGTTGGCGTCCAACCCTGCGTGGCGCAATCCGTCCTTGACGTCTGTGTCGCGGCTGCGGGCCACAGGATCATAGAGCCGGTTCCACATCACCGTCTTGGCGCCTGTTTCCGTGGCCAGCGTTTTCAAGACTTCAAGCGCGTCACCCTTACGCAGGATCAGCTGGCTGCCTTTGGCTTCAAGATCTTTGGCGATCTGCGCGATGGACAGCCCCAGCCGCCACAATGGTGCAGCGCCTTGGGCTTCAGTCTCGGGATCAAGGACAAAGACCGGTATGACCGGCGCACCAGTTGCGATCGCGGCACTTAGCGCGGGGTTATCGGCAAGCCGCAGGTCGCGGCGCATCCAGTACAAAATAGGGGGCGTGGGCATGTGATCTCCAACATCGGCTACCCCCTCATTTAGGACTGTGCACAGGTTTTCCACCCTCATTTAGTGGTTGTGCCACAGATTTTAGATATCCAACCCCAAAGCACAAATGGCCTCCGAAGGGGCCACTCGCTATCGTTTATTAATGGGTCTATTCAGCTGGGCTTACCGTTGTTTCAAGACCGTGCTTTTCGCGTAGACCATCGCGCCAGATTGCCTTGACGAGGGCGATGCCCATCAAAACCATCACAAAGCTGAACGGCAGCGCGCCGATGACCATGGCCGTTTGGATTGCGCCCAAACCGCCTGCGATAATCAAGCCGCCGACCACAAACGCAAGTGCCGCACCCCAGAACAGGATGTGCGGCCGTGCCTTGGGCCCTTCGTCGCCGGCTGCGTTGATCGTGTTGATGATCAACACCGCGCTATCGGCTGAGGTCACGAGGTAGGTCAAAAGCAAGATCACAACGATGACAGACATGATCCAAGCAAGGCTCTCGGAGAGGATGACGGCCAGCATCGCGAACAGCTGATCAGCTTGGCCCGCGCCGGTGATGGCCCCGTTAGCAGCCCCGTTCAGTTCCAAATCGATGGCGGTACCGCCCACAATCGCAAACCAGACAAAACACATCAGTGCAGGGATAATCATCGCCCCCAAGACGTATTCGCGGATCGTACGGCCCTTGGATATCCGCGCCAGAAACACACCGACAAAGGGCGCGAATGCGATCCACCAAGCCCAATAGAAGATGGTCCAGCCACCTTGCCAACCAGCCAAGGCATCGCCCTGCTCCGTTCCGTCAGCGGACCACACCGTGAGGATGTTGCCAGGGATAGAGGCCAGATAATCCCAAATGCCCAAAAACAGCGCCTGTAGGCCAAAGAACGTCGACCCAAACGCCAAGAAGAACGCGAGGATAAAGAACGACAGCCCCATGTTGATGTTCGAGAGCCACTTGATGCCCTTGCCCACACCCGAAAGTGCCGAAAGGGTCGAGGCCCCCATAATCACCACAAGGGCGACCACAATCCCGGTGGTCGAGGAACTGACGCTGCCGTCCGCCGCGGTCACCTGAAGCCAATCGCCAAAGCCAATCCGCACGAGGCCCGAGACGAATTGCTCAACCCCAAAACCCAAGGTTTGAGCCACGCCCAAAACGGTCGCGACAACAGCCACCACATCTACGGTGTGTCCAATTGGACCTGACAGTTTCGCGCCAAAGATGGGGGTCAGCGCCGAGCGGATCGTCAGTGGCAGCCCCCGCCGGTAGGAGAAAAAGCCTAAAGCAAGCCCGACGATTGCATAGGACGCCCATGCGGCCAGCCCCCAGTGCGTGAACGACCAAACATAGGCCGACCGAACGTTACCGGCAGTTGATCCTTCGGTTTGGCCCATGATCGTCGATGGGTTTGAGGCCCAGTGATACATCGGCTCAGCCGTGGCAAAGGTCAGCATCCCGATGCCAATCCCTGCCCCGAACATCATGGAAAACCATGAAAAATTCGAAAACTCAGGGCGGTCCGTTTCCAGCCCCAATCGCATGCGTCCTGCTGATGGCCATAGCGCCAGCACGAAACACAAGACCACGAAGAACGCCATTGCATAGACGTACCAGTAGCTAAACGAGGCCAGGATAAACCCGTTAATAGACCCCAGCACACTGGCCGCTTGGTCCGGAAAGGCGATAGCCCAGATAATAAGCGCCCCGACCAAGATTTTGGCCGTGACCGTGACGTCTTTTGTAAAGCCTTTGTAGAAGCCACTCGCCGCCGTTTTGATCGGCAGCATTGTGATTGGTTCTTTGATTGGCATAATCTCAGTCCCTGTTTTTTTAATAATTTTGTAGGTCAAGCCTAACACAGAGGTCACAATTTGCAAAAACCAATGAAAACGCGCGCCCGGATGGATCCGAACGCGCGAAAGTGTTTTGGGCAAAGTGATTTAGAGCCAGTGCTTAGGCGTTTACGTCCACAACGACGCGGCCTTTGACGTTGCCCTTAAGGATGTCACGACCCAGTTGCGGCAAATCGCTAAGAGTAGCGGGCTGCACCATGGCTTCTAGCTTTTCCATGGGCAGATCGCTTGCGATACGCTTCCACGCAGCGACGCGGTTTTCATAGGGTTGCATGACGCTGTCGATGCCCAACAGGTTCACACCCCGCAGCAGGAACGGGATGACTGTGGCTGGCAGGGCCGCACCACCCGCAAGGCCCACTGCAGAGACGCTAGCGCCATACTTCATCTGACCCAAGACGCGGGCGAGCATGTCGCCGCCCACTGCATCGACGCAACCGCCCCAAGTTTCGGTCTCCAGCGGACGCTTGGTTGTCTCGTTGATGTCTTCGCGGGCCACGATCTGTGTCGCGCCGAGGTCTTTGAGGTAATCGGCCGTCTCGGGCCGACCTGTCACGGCGGCAACCTCGTGGCCGAGGTTCGACAAAATCGCTGTCGCGACCGAGCCAACCCCACCCGCCGCACCCGTCACCAGTACAGGACCGTCTTTGATGCCGTGTGCCTCAAGTGCCATGACCGCGAGCATGGCGGTAAAGCCCGCAGTGCCGACAGCCATCGCCTGGCGTGTTGTGATACCTTCGGGCAATGGGACCAGCCAATCCGCGTTAACACGGGCCTTTTGGCCGTAGCCGCCCCAATGGGCTTCACCCACGCGCCAGCCTGTAAGAACGACCTTGTCGCCTGGTTTGTAGCGGTCATCGTCCGATGCCTCTACAGTGCCGGCAAAGTCGATGCCGGGCACGTGCGGATAGTTCCGGACCAAGCCGCCGCCGGGCCCAATGCACAGCCCGTCTTTGTAGTTCACGGTCGAGAATTCCACCGCAACAGTAACGTTGCCCGCAGGCAAATCGTCCAGTGTCAACGATTGCACCGCTGCGTGGGTCTTGCCTTCATCGTCTTTGGTCACAACCAGAGCGTTGAACATGGGGTTCTCTCCTTAAATCCAGAATTTTTCTTTAACGAGGGCCCCCTTGGGGCCGTCGGGTGTTTCGACCGTCAGTTCCGTGCCGTCGTCCCAATGGGTCATGCGGACCATGCCAATTCCGACCGAACCGCCGAAATCAGGCGATGTCGCAGCCGAGGTTACCTGCCCCACCTGCTTGCCCTTAGCCATAAGCTTCCATGGACGGTCGCAAGGGCCAACAGGCCCATCAATCGCGATGGCGCGGATTTGCTTGACCGGACCTTCTTTGGCAACGCGCAACAACGCATCCCGCCCGACGCAACCAATCGCGGTCTGCGTATTGCAGAATTTGCCAAGGCCACATTCGTGGGGTGTGTTTTCGCGTGTCATGTCGTTCCCATAGGACAACAGGCCACCCTCAATCCGCTCAATCAAATTGGGACAGCCAGCATGCACGTCCAAATCCTTGCCGGCCTCCATCAGCGCATTCCACAAGGGCATGCAGATATCGGCCCCTTCCACGTAAATCTCAAAGCCGCCCTGTTTCGAATAACCCGAGCGCGCGATGATCATGTCGCGGCCTTGGAAATCAAAATGACCAAAGCGGAAGAACCGCAGATCTGACACAGTGCTGCCAAAAACGCGCGACATCAGCTCATCCGCCTTGGGACCTTGGATCGCAAGGGGGCTGACGTCCGGCTCATCCACCAACACGTCCAAGCGGTAGCCATATGCAATGCCCTTGACCCACAGCAAGAGATCGCTGTCGGCAATGGAGATCCACCAACGGTCCTCGGACAGTTTGACGGCTACGGGGTCGTTCAGCATGCCGCCCGTTTCATCCACTGTCGGAATGTAGAAACACTGCCCCGGCAACATGCCGCGAAGGTCACGTGGTGTGAGCATCTGCATCAAGCGAGCAGCATCTGGTCCGCGCAACTCCACCTGCCGCTCAACCGCGACATCCCAAATCTGCACCGCGGATTTGAGGTGGTGATAGTCTTCCTCAACCGAGCGGAACACCGTCGGCAAGAGCATGTGGTTATAGACTGTGTACCCTTTGGCACCAGCGGCCTCTACACCTTCGGCAAAGTTGGTGCGACGCAGGCGACGCGAAAACGCGATTGCGGCCATGTTAGATCCCTCCAAAGATCATAAAGACGGCTTTAAAGTGGCTTGGGGCCACCCCAGTTGATCGGGCAGATCTCGGCGGATTTGCCACCAAAATCCCAAACACGTCCGTAGTCACGGACCTTGGAACGCAGGCCAGTCGCGGCGATGATGTCTGGGCCCATCCAGTACTTGGAGTTAGACACCATAACGGGGTGATCGGGGCTTTTGCCTTCGATCATCTCGATCTCACCTTGGATTTTGCGTCCAATGTTGATGGAGCGTTTTTTGCCCTCGCGCACGATTTCAACGGGGGCACGTTCGGCACCAATGATTTCGGATACTAGCATGGTGAACAGACCCGTGGTGCCACCAGCGGCCCCGGACAGGATTTGCAGCAGGCCGTTATAGGCTTTGCCGGTCGCGTTTTCGTCCACGTAGGCCGCGACCTTCCAGTTGCCCTCACCCATGCGGCCCGGAATATCGACCAGCAGCCCGACGTTCAAACCTGCAAGGCTTTCGCCCTCAAAGTGGCCATCATCAATCGCGATGGCCATCCAAGCGTGGCAATGCCCTTCGGTGGGAGGGTGCGCGCCAAGCGAGACGACGCAAGGACAAAACACAGTGCATGAGCAGTTGAGAAACAGCTCGCCCTGAATGGCCCAGTTTGTCGGGTTCATTGTGCGGCGGCCCGGGTTGGGCATCCGTTGATCGATCCGTTGCGATATGGGCAACCGGTCTGCGTCAGCGCGTTGTTTGGTCATATCAGGCTCCGTTGAACAGAATGTTTGCCGCCAGCACGAGGCCGCCAGCGATGAGGGCAAAGCCCATTGGTTTCGTAAGGCGATGGCCAATTTGCGGCAGTTTTTCGAGGACCATGAACAGGGTTGCCGCCCCCATCCACAAAAGGCTCATCACGCCGCCCGCAAAGCCAAGCGCCATGAACCCCCAGCAACAGCCGACACAAAATGCACCAAGCCGCAGGCCCATGCGCAATCCGCCCACAAAGCCGGTGCGCCAGTGGCCCAAAAAGTAATGCATCGGCGCGTGGCACACGCCGTGGCAGATTTCTTTGGTACGGCTGAATTGAAAAGCCCCGACAGCTATCAAAATGGCCGCCGTGATCCACAATGACGTCGCAGCGCCCATCATGTCCAACAACCCTGCCCCGCGAAGCCCCAACTGCAATGCCGCGATACCGGCAGCGAACACCACCCAAACGGCAAAGTAGCCCAGCAATACGCCGGCCCACCCAGCCCGAGTGCCATCAGCGTTTGCAATCAGGTCTTCGTAGGCGCGCAGCGTCGGGACGAGTGTTGGTAACATCATCGCGGCCATCATTGCCGCCCACATGATAAACAGAGGCGTAAAGCTGCCCATCATCATGTCCATCATCATCGGGTTCATTGAAGGCGTCGCACGGCCAAAAACGTCTAGCCCCATGCCAATGCTCATGGCATACATAAGCCACCAAGCCGCAAGAATGCTGGCAAAGAATACTAGCCACAAAGTGGACCGAATGACTGACTGCATCGTGCGAACCCTCCCCCGACTCAAATGGCCGTTTTGCGTGGGGCAGCTTGTCGCAGTTTTTCAATTGTCTGACAAATGAAAAACACGTCACCATCTGCCTCTGATTTATCGGCGCAAATTGCCGATGCGCTGCGCCAAGAAATTATCTCAGGTGTGCTCTTGTCCGATGATCGTCTCCCTTCGGAGGCTGATTTGTGCGAGAAATTCGTTGTTTCGCGCAGTACCGTGCGCGAGGCGCTGAAACGGCTGGCCGCACAGAACCTGATCCGTACCCAACGCGGTCATACGGGCGGCGCATTTGTGAACAAGCTGACGTTTGACGCCGCTGTCACACAGCACATCGGAACGTCCACTCTTCTCTTGTCGATGAATGCCGTCAGCTTTGAGACAGCCTGCGAGGCCCGCTTTACGCTGGAACGTGCATGTGCGGCCCTCGCCTGCGCCCGACGCGAACGTGAAACGTTTGAGTTGATGAAGGCCGAGGTGGATCGGCAGAGTGATCCGACCCTGAGTGATGAAGCGTTTTGCGCCAGTGACGTCGCATTTCACCGGGCCTTTGTGGATGCCGCTGATAATCCGGTTCTGTCCTATCAGCTCGCCGGCGCGGTTGAGGCGATGCAGCCTTTGATGAACATGATCACGTTTCCCGCGCGGGACCGGGCCCGCATCGTGGCGCTGCATATCGGGATGGCCAATGCGCTCAAGGCGCGTGACCCGGATGAGGTGACTGCACTATTACATGAGCTGGAAACCTATACGCTGGAATTGGCCGATACATACCGCGCGCGCCGGGCGGGCATCTGACATCGATATATCACGCTTGAAGCGGCGGCCCTGCGGCTCTAGTTTCCGCTTCAACCGAATGGTCCAACGGGAGTGACCCATGACACTGAAACTCACCCTTTTGACGGGCACAGCCCTCGCACTTGCCTCTGCGGCACAGGCCGATTTGCTGGTCTTTGACTACGCAGGCTTCGAAGATCCTGCATTCCACGCGGATTACGTGACCAAGCATGGGCAGAGCCCAGATTTCTCGTTCTTCGGAGACGAGGAAGAAGCCTTCCAAAAGCTCCGCTCGGGCTTCAAGGCGGACGTGACACACATCTGTGCGGGCTCAGCCACCAAATTCATCGAATCCGGCATTATCGCGCCTTGGGATACGTCGAAGCTGGATCAATGGGGCAACCTTGATACTGACCTTGCGGGTGAGCAGATCAGCGGCCAAGGCGAAGTGTTCTTCCTGCCGGTCGACTATGGTTCGACCGCGATCGCCTACAATGCCGAAGACGTGCCAGCCGAAGACGTGGCCTCGCTCAACGTCTTTTTGAACCCAAAGTACGCGGGCCGCATGACCCTGCCCGACAACGTGGATGATGCCTATGCACTTGGGTACTTGGCCACAGGTACGACCAACTGGCAGAATGCAACACCCGAGCAGTTTGCCGCGGCTTCCGACTGGCTGCGTCAGGCACATGCCAATCTGCGCACCTACTGGACCGATCCTGCGGAACTGAGCCAACTCCTTGCCTCCGGTGAGGTTCTGGTCAGCTGGGCTTGGAATGAAACGCTGCCGACAATGGTTGATGAGGGCTTTCCCATTGGTTTCCAGCGCGAAGCGGCTGAGGGGTCTTCGCTGTGGCTGTGTGGCTATGTGAAAATGGCCGAGGGCACCGGCGCATCCGAAGATCTGGTGTATGATTTCGTGAACTCTATGCTGGCACCATCCTCCACCACCGCCCTATTGGATGCAGGCTACGGCCAGTCCAACGCGGTTGCGATGGCGGACAAAGGCGAAGAGGCTCTTGTGGCATCTGGCCTCGGCCAAATCAGCGCGCCGGTTTTGGCTCAGCTGCCCATGGATGGACGTCTGCGCGAGATGCAGGCGGCAGAATTTGAGAAAATCAAAGCCGGTTTCTGATCACCCCTTTGACTGACTATGAACGCGCCCCGGATGTACGTAACGTCGCCGGGGCGTTTTCATTGGTCCAATCGCTTGGCTGCGCCGTACATTATTAAAAGGAGCTTTTGAGCATGGACCTAATTTTCAATCTGATATTTGTGGCGCTGTCTGTTGGGCTTGGCGCCATAGGTTGGCTCGCGCCCCGCTACACCATGAGCCTACTTGGTCTCACGGATGGCAGCGTGCGCGGCATGGGTACGTCAGAAATTCGGGCCGCGTCGGGGGCATTGTTTGTTCTGGTGGGCGTTGGCGCGTTGATCATGAACACACCTGCAGGCTACGCGATGATTGGTTTCGTCTGGCTGGGCGGCGCTATGGGGCGGGTTACCTCGGGCGTGCTAGAAGGCTGGACCCAGCGTAAGTTCGGCTTCTTCGTCACAGAACTGATTGTGGGTGTCGGTGCTTTGGCTGTGAACTGGCCCCACCTCTGAACCCTTGCACCTTGGGCGGTAGGGGCTTATATCAGGGGTGTCTCGGCAACGGGACTATCGTGATAAACGCGCTCGTAATACACGGCTCGGACCCGGGGGCGGTACCCGGCGACTCCACCAACACTCCCTTCATTTGAGGGACGCGCGGGGTCGAAACAGGATCGACGGACGTTTAAAGGTGTTAGCTTTCACGCGGCGGGATACCACCGTTATTGGTTCAACTAAGCTAGTTGCAAATGACAACAATGCTCCGGTAGCCCTGGCTGCGTAAGCAGTTCGGAAAACCGAAAATTAAGTCCTAGCGCTTAGCAGCTCTAGGCGGGGTTCGCAGGTACCTGGCAACAGAAACCTGCACTTAACTTCCCTCTCAAATTGCAACGCGTTAACTATGGCATTGACCATAGAATCCCCTATGGTGGTACCTGACCAATTTGACAAAAGAGTGTTCGCGATGACTGCATCTATCGACTACGGAAATCTGATGCACAATGCGATGCGTGGCCTCATTCAGGATGTATTGACGCGGGTCGCTGAACAGGGCCTTCCCGGGGATCACCACTTCTTTATCAGTTTTGATACCACGCACTCAGGCGTGGCCATCGCGGACCGACTGCGCGAACGTTACCCCGAAGAAATGACCATCGTTATCCAGCATTGGTTCGAAGACCTGATCGTAACCGACAAGGGGTTTTCAATCACGTTAAACTTTGGCGACACGCCCGAGCCGCTTGTTGTGCCCTTTGATGCGCTCAAGACGTTTGTTGATCCTTCTGTCGAATTTGGTCTTCGGTTTGAAACTCAGGACATGCCCGATGATCCTGACGCTGATGACGACGATAGCGATGATGATGACCAACCAGAGCCCCCCAAAGGGGATGGACAGGTGGTCTCGTTGGATCAATTCCGCAAATAACAAACCAGCCTCCTGCGACACGTGCGCATTTGTGCCCGGCGCTTGGACTCGTTAAACGGCATGCAACAGCATACCGCACTTGAGGGATTCATATTATGACCACCACCCGCACCGAGACTGACAGCTTTGGCCCCCTTGAGGTCCCGTCGGACAAGTATTGGGGCGCACAGACCCAACGCTCGATCATGAACTTCCCCATCGGTTGGGAGAAACAGCCCGTGGCCATCGTGCGCGCCCTAGGTGTAATCAAGCAGGCCTGCGCCAAAGCGAACACAGCATCCGGCAAGCTGCCCGCCCAAATAGGTGAGGCCATCCAAGCCGCCGCTGCCGAAGTCGTTGCGGGCAAGCTGGATGACAACTTTCCACTGGTCGTCTGGCAGACCGGGTCAGGCACGCAGTCCAACATGAATGCCAACGAGGTGATCGCCAACCGCGCAATCGAAATGCTGGGCGGCACATTGGGCACCAAAGACCCCGTCCACCCGAACGACCATTGCAACATGGGGCAGTCTTCGAATGACACCTTCCCCACCGCTATGCACATCGGCACCGCAATGACGGCGCGCGACATGTTGTTGCCCGGCCTCGTGAAACTGGCCGAAGCGCTAGAGGCAAAAGTGGCCGAGTTCGACGGCATTATCAAAATTGGCCGGACCCACACGATGGATGCCACACCACTGACGCTGGCCCAAGAATTCTCGGGCTATGCACATCAGGTCCGCATGGGGATCGCGCGGATTGAAGCAGCCCTGCCCCGTATCAACGAACTGGCACAAGGCGGCACAGCCGTCGGGACCGGGCTGAACACCGCACCAGGTTGGAGCGAGGAAGTCGCCGCCAATATGGCCGAAATCACCGGCCTGCCCTTTGTCACGGCACCCAACAAGTTCGAAGCCTTGGCCGCCCATGACGCAATGGTTGAGATGTCCGGTGCGACCAAAACTGTGGCCGCGTCGCTCTTCAAAATCGCAAACGACATCCGTCTGCTGGGCTCTGGCCCGCGCTGTGGACTGGGCGAATTGATGCTGCCCGAAAACGAGCCTGGCTCATCCATCATGCCCGGCAAAGTGAACCCAACGCAGTGCGAAGCCCTGACTCAGGTGTGCGCCCACGTGTTCGGCAACGACGCAGCCGTTGGTTTTGCAGGATCGCAGGGGCACTTTGAGCTGAACGTTTATAAGCCTATGATGGCTTATAACGTGTTGCAATCCATGCAGCTTTTGGGTGACGCAGCCGTCGCCTTTACCGATAATTGTGTGTCGGGCATCCGCGCCAATGAGGATCGCATCGCTAAAATTATGCGCGAAAGCCTGATGCTGGTGACAGCACTCGCGCCCACCATCGGCTATGACAACGCAACAACGGTTGCTAAAACCGCGCACAAGAATGGTACAACCCTCAAGGAAGAAGCCATTGCGCTGGGGTTTGTGGACGAAGAGACGTTTGAAAAAGTCGTACGCCCCGAACAAATGATAGGGCCGAAGTAAGGATCACGTTTGAGCAATAAGAACGTCACCAATCTTAACCGCGCCCGAAAATCCCGGGCGCGGACTGAGAAAGCGGCGCAAGGCGCTGAGAATGCGGTCAAGTTCGGCCGCACCAAGGACCAACGCGTACGCGAGCAATTGTTGGACGCTAAGGCGAAGGCCACGCTTGATGGCCATCAAATCGGGGATGCGCCCGAGACCCCAGACACATGAGCCGGCCTAAAAAACGTTCACTCACCTTGCGCGGACACCGGACAAGTGTATCTCTGGAAGACGAATTTTGGGAGGCCTTCGGTGCAATTGCTACCCGTGAAGGTAAAAGTATCAATGCGTTGGCCGCTGAAATTGATGCAGAACGTGTTTTGAAATCAGGCCTTGCTGGGGCCATCCGGCTGTATGTTTTAGCGTGGTATCAAGCGCGCGATTAGGAGGCATCCTGCAACACGCGCAACACTTCGTCGCGTGGCACGTCGGCGGTGACAAAGGCCGCGCCAATTCCGCGCGCAAGGATGAAC
Source organism: Thalassobacter sp. (assembly GCF_982993085.1). Taxonomy (NCBI): domain Bacteria; kingdom Pseudomonadati; phylum Pseudomonadota; class Alphaproteobacteria; order Rhodobacterales; family Roseobacteraceae; genus Thalassobacter; species Thalassobacter sp. The sequence continues at coordinate 30,778 of NZ_CEZFMW010000002.1, forward strand.
CGCAACTGTCCGGCGACCACCTTTTTGTCTTGTCCCATTAGGGTCAATAGTGCTGCTGCATCAGGCAGATCACCGGAGATGTCTCGCAAATCCCGCATCATACCCATCTGGGATAGATGCTCACGCACGCGACTTGGTGCCTCTTGGCTACAAAGACCCAAACGAGACGACAGCTCAAACGCGAGCGCGCAGCCGATGGCCACACCCTCGCCGTGCAACAGGCGCGCGCCGTCATATCCCGTTGCGGCTTCTAGCGCGTGGCAGAACGTATGGCCTAAGTTCAAAAGTGCCCGATCACCCTGTTCGGTTTCATCCCGTACCACGATGTCAGCCTTCATTTGCACGGACCGCGTCACAGCCTGTTGGCGCAAATCCATGTCACCTTTTGCAAGGTCTGGTCCGTGTGCTTCGAGCCATGCAAAGAAATCCGCATCGCCCAAGAGCCCGTACTTGGCGACTTCACCGTAGCCGGCCAGGAAGTCCCGTGGCGTCAATGTGCCCAGAACCTCAACATCCGCCAACACAAGTGTGGGTTGATGAAACGCCCCTACAAGGTTTTTGCCGTGCCGTGTGTTGATCCCGGTCTTGCCGCCAACCGAGCTATCGACCTGCGCCAGCAAGGACGTCGGGATCTGCACAAAGCGCACACCCCTGCGCAAGATCGCAGCTGCAAAGCCAACCAAATCACCAATGACGCCGCCGCCAAAGGCCACGACCATATCGCCACGCTCAACTTCGTGATCTAGCAGCCACTCGACACAGGTTTGAAGATGTGCCCATGATTTTGTGGTCTCACCGGGGTCTAGTTCAAGAACCGGACCATCGAGTTCGGCCGCTTTGAGGGACGATTTAAGAGTTGCTAGGTGCAAACCAGCCACACGTGTTTCTGTAATGACAAACACCCGGGGCCGCTTGAGCAGTGGCGCAATCGCGGCTCCGGCCTCGGCCAAAAGACCCGCTCCGATCCGTACGTTGTAGGCACGCTTACCCAGCGGCACATGGACTACATTTTCGCTCATCCCAAGGTCTCCGTCAAAATGCCTGCGTCCATCAGAACGCCAATGACGACGTCCACCATGGCCTCAATGCTGTATTCTGGGTGACACTCGGCCACCAAATCCGCCATCTCATAAGACGGCGTGCGCGCGGCTAACAGGTCGGCCAAGGTTTGCTTGGGATTCTCGGTCCGCAATAAGGGTCGCGTATCTTTGTGTTTCACCCGCGACCACAGCAATTCGATATCTGCGCGCAACCACACTGCAACGCCGTGCCCCGAGATGAGATTCCGCGTTTCAGGGCGCAGATACGCCCCACCACCCGTGGAAATAATTGCAGGTGCCTCACGCAAAAGCCGTGCGATGACTTCGGCCTCACGGGCCCTGAAAAACGTTTCACCGTCGCGGGCAAATATCTCTGCGATGCTACAGGCTGCAGCTTGCTCAATCTCGGCGTCAGAATCGCGAAACATCACCCCGAGGCGTTTGGACAAGGCCATCCCCACAGCGGATTTTCCGGCCCCCATCATCCCGACCAAAACCACTGGTTTCAGCAGGACAAGCGAGCAGGCATTCGCGGTTGGCAGGTGTTCGCGCAAGTTTGATGGCTCCGTTAGGTGGCGTGGTGCGGCTGAGAGTGCTATTTATAACTTGGGCATAAAAGCAACAGAAGGCAGCGTCCATGGGCAGACTGGTAAAATATCTCGTGATCCTCGCGATTTTGGGTGCGGGGGGGCTGTATGGCTATTCGTATCTTTTGACCGCAGACGTGGCACCTGTGTCTTTGGTGGTACCGGTTGATGTTAACTAAGACTGCTGCAAGCGTTGCGGCGCTTGGGCTTTTTCTGTCAGGGGCGTTCGCGTCAGAGACCAGTGAAGCCGGTCCGCCGCCAGAAGGGCCGCGCTCTGCGATTGAGTGGTTGACGGACCCTGCGTCCTTGATGCGATTGATCGTTGAACCCGAGGCAGAGGCAGAGCAGACCCGCGATCCAATCCAAACCACGCTGCTTGGCGGGCCAACCTTGGGTGGTGTTGGGCTGTTGTCACCCCTGATCACTGGATTGCCGCAGGATACATTTGCCAATGCGCGGCCTGAGCGTTTGTTGACATTACTGTCTGATTTGCGCCCCAGTGATTTGCCTGCATTGCAGGACCTGACCTTGGTTTTGTTGCTGGCGGAATTGACACCACCAACCACCGCTGACGGGGGCACTGCGCTGTTGCGCACCCGGGTGGAGCGGTTGATTGCGTTTGGGGCCATTGATCAGGCCCAAGCGTTGCTGGAACAAGCCGGGGCCGATACGCCCAAGTTGTTTGACCTCTGGTTTGATGTGTCCCTTCTCAGCGGGGATGACACGAGTGTTTGTGAGGCGTTACGCCGTGCACCGGATCTGACCCAAGATCTGGGCACGCGTATTTTTTGCCTGTCGCGCGGTGATGATTGGGCGGCAGCGTCTCTCACGCTTGAAGCGGGGCGCGCTCTTGGTGCGATTGCCGCCGAAGACGCCCTATTGCTCGGCCAGTTTTTAGATCCAGAGGCCTACGAAGGCACATCCCTGCCGTCACTTCCGGGTCAAATGACGCCCTTGCGTTTTCGACTTTTGGACGGGTTGGGCGAGCCGCCTGCGACACTGGCCCTGCCCCTTGCCTATGCGGTTTCGGACTTGCGCGACACTATTGGTTGGAAGGCTCAGATTGAGGCAGCTGAACGTCTTGTGCGAACCCAAGCTATCGCGCCAGAGCGGCTGCGCGCGCTGTATTCCGCGCGCAAGCCAGCGGCATCGGGCGGCGTGTGGGACCGTGCAACCGCATTTCAAACGTTTGACGGCGCCTTACAATCAGGCGATCCGGGCGCCATCGCAAACGCCCTGCCCGAGGTTTGGGCGGCGATGTCGCGCGCGGGTCTTCAGGTTCCCTTTGCTCGGATGTTTGGGGCCGAGTTGACCGACTTGCCACTTGCGCCGTCGGCGGCGCAACTGGCGTTCAAGATCGGGCTCCTCTCCAAGGATTATGAGGAGGTCGCAGCCTCCGATGCACGCTCTGACTTGCCTCGGGATGTGTTTGCACGCTCCGTCGCGATGGGGGTTGCCGCAGATCCGCGTGGGCTGGGGCCCTTGGCTGAGGCAATCACTTTGGGCTTCACCCTCCCGCAGGTGCCAGAACCTTTTGCCGCCCTCGTGGCTGATAATCGTTTGGGAGAGGCCTTGTTGCGGGCCCTTTTGCTATTGCAGGACGGTGCGCAAAGCGATCCGGGTGATATTGCTGCTGCCCTTGCGTTGCTGCGGACCAATGGGTTGGAGGCTGTTGCTCGGCAAACAGCACTGCAATTGATGTTGATGGAGCGCGCGACATGAGTGCGCCTCGCAACGCCGCCCTTTGGGTCGATACCTTCATTGAAGCGCAAGCCGCCGAATTGGATGCTGCCCAGAACACGCAGTTAGCCTATGCGCGGGATTTGATGGATTTCGTGGCGTGGTCCGATGCGCCGGGCAATGTGTTCTCAGAGATCACCAAGGCCGATGTTGAGGCTTATTTGATCCATTGTGAGGCGCAAGGATTGGCCGCATCAACCCGTGCGCGGCGCCTGTCCGCGCTCAAGCAACTGTTTCGTTTTGCCTATGAAGAAGGCTGGCGCACGGACAATCCTGCGATGCAGATCAAAGGACCTGGCAAGACGAAGTCTTTGCCACATACCTTGCCGCCTGAGGCGGTTGAGGCTCTGCTTTTGGCAGCTGAACAAACCGCAGAAACCAAATTTGACCGCGCCCGCGATACCGCTCTGGTGCGCTTGTTGTATGCCACGGGCATGCGCGTTTCTGAATTGGTTGGGTTGCCTGTCGCGGCTGTGCGGGGCAACCCAAATATGGTGTTGGTTCGGGGCAAAGGGGGCCGTGAACGCATGGTGCCGCTGTCCCCCGATGCACGAGAGGCCGTTGGTCTCTGGCTCGAAATGCGCGATGTGCGTGAGGAAACGCGCCGTTTAGAAACGGGTGCGCCCCCGTCGCGGTTCTTGTTTCCATCCAATGGAAAGTTGGGGCACCTGACGCGGAACTGGTTTTTCACCCGGATCAAACGCTACGCGCTTGAGGCCCAGCTCGATCCATCCCACATCACGCCGCACACCCTACGCCACGCATTTGCCACGCATCTGCTGGCGGGCGGCGCGGATTTGCGGGTGATCCAAACCCTTTTGGGTCACGCTGATGTGTCCACGACTGAGATATATACCCATGTGCTTGATGCGCGGTTAAAGGACCTGGTCCTGCAAAATCATCCCTTGTCGGCTGATGCTTCCTAGCAAGCGCCGATCCGATGCTCATGTGAAACGCTCTTGAAAGCCTATCCCAAGGACCCCATACCCTAATCATGACCCCACTTGACGCTTCACTTGCCCTAGAAACCTCTCCCTTTGATGCCGCATTTTGGTGGACGTCCGCGGGTATTGTCGGCCTTTTGTTCATGTCGGCTTTCTTCTCGGGTTCCGAGACTGCATTGACAGCGGCCTCCCGCGGAAAGCTGCGTTCCCAAGCCGATCGTGGCGCGGGCGGTGCCGCGCGTGCCCTACACCTGACCGAAGATAACGAGCGCCTGATTGGGGCCGTCTTGCTGGGCAATAACCTTGTGAATATCCTCGCCGCATCATTGGCGACGGCGCTGTTCACCCGTGCCTTTGGTGAAAGCGGGGTCGCCTTGGCGACGCTAGTTATGACACTTTTGGTGCTGGTTTTCGCGGAAGTTTTGCCAAAGACATACGCGATTTCCAACCCCGAGGTGGCCGCATCGCGGGTGTCCCCAGTGATTGCCGTGGTGATTGTGGTGTTTTCCCCGGTTGTGACGGCCGTTCGGGCGCTTGTGCGGGGGGTGTTAGCGTTGTTTGGGGTGCGGATCGATCCGAATAGCCGGATTATGTCTGCGCAGGAAGAAATCGCAGGTGCCATCTCGCTAGGTCACTCCGAGGGGAGCTTTGAGAAAGAAGACAGGGATCGATTGATGGGCGCCCTCGATCTGGGAGAGCGCACGGTCGAAGAAATCATGCTGCATCGCTCCTCGATTGAGATGGTGGATGCCGATGATGCGCCCGAAAGCATTCTCAGCCAATGTTTGGCGTCGCCCTATACGCGACTGCCCGTCTATCGCGGCGATCAGGAAAACATCATTGGGGTTTTGCACGCCAAAGACCTACTGCGCGCCATGGATCGGCTTATGCGCGGCCCGAACGCGAACGCCGCCGCACTTGAGGCTTTCAAAGTGACTGATGTCGCGATGAAGCCCTATTTTGTTCCAGAAACATCGACACTCGATGAACAAATGCGGCAGTTTCTTCGCCGTCATACTCATTTTGCGTTGGTGGTGGATGAATACGGCGCGTTGCAGGGCCTGATCACGCTTGAAGATATCCTTGAGGAAATCGTCGGCGAAATCACCGATGAGCATGACATTGACGAAGGCAGTGTCCTTGCCCCTGATAGCTTGGGCAATTTTAACGTTGATGGCGCCATGACCATTCGGGACCTGAATCGCGCGTGCGATTGGAACCTGCCTGATGATGAGGCCAATACTGTCGCGGGTTTGGTTATCCATGAAGCGCAGTCAATTCCGACAACGGGGCAGGTCTTTAGTTTTCATGGTTTCAGGTTTGAGATCACATCCCGCGCTGCAAACCGAATTGTCAGCTTGAAAATTAGGCCGCTCAGTTAACCTGACGTACCGTTGCGTATCGACGAAGTGCGGCCAATGGAAAGGTCAAAATAGCTCCAGTCCACTGTCGACCGGTTTAGGTGGCGCAACAATCGGTTCAATTGGGCGATCCGTCACCAGCTTTAATTGTACGCGCCCGGTTGTCGGTTCGAACCGAATTCGGCGTGCCTGAGTGCCGCCTAAGTCCTGCCCTTCAACAGGGATACCCTCATCGTTAAGAAATGACAAAACGAATTCCGCGTTCTTTTCGCCAACGGCTGCGGAACTGCCGATCATGCGCGCACCTCCAAACACCTTTGCCACCAACCTGCTTCGCACCGCACCACTTTTGAGCAGTGCATTGATCAGGCATTCCATCGCGTTGACTTGGGTCATCAAGTCGAATGGATCATTGGATGAATCGTTGGGCAAAACCATGTGGTTCAACCCGCCGACCTTAGCGAGAGGATCAAAAAGGCACGTGGACACGCACGACCCAAGAAGCGTGGACAAAACAACCGATGGGTTGTCAGACACCGCATGCTCACCTTGACCGACGTGCTGCATTTTTGTTGCTTCCTGTACGATGGGTCTAGGCCTTTGCTGTGCGGGAGGCAGGTACGGCTGCTTGAGCGAGCAGAGCATCGCCAATCTTATTTAATGGTAGAACCTCGCAGGCCGCTTCCAATTCAACCGCAGCGCGAGGCATCCCATAGACGACACAGGTAGCCTCGTCTTGGGCGATGGTCATTGCGCCACTGGCGCGTAATCCTTTCATACCGTTTGCTCCGTCCCGGCCCATGCCCGTCAACAAAGTCGCAACCACTTTATCACCGAGGCGCGCCAATGATCCGAAAAGGACATCTACAGCGGGACGGTGTCCCGCGACTTTCTCAGATCCGATCAATTCGACATTGGGTCGGGTGCGTTCAAGACAAAGATGATAATCCCCCCCAGGAGCGATCAACACAGACCCGGGCCGCAGCGGTGTTCCATTTTCTGCGAGCTGAACCTTGGGTGCATATTTCCCATCTAGCCGCGTTGCGAGTGACGTTAAAAACAACTCAGGCATATGTTGAACAATCACCGTTGGGGGGCAGTCAGCAGGAAATCTACTCAGCACGGTTTCTAATGCGTCCACCCCGCCGGTGGATGCACCGATCGCCACTATCTTGCCTGTCCATGCTCCGTGGCGCGTCGGCAAAGGTCGTTTGTTGTCGACACGTTTTTGACCAACGCGTGCACGCGCAGCGGTTTTAACGATAGCCACAAGAGCTTGCCACTCGGATATCTCCGCACGCCGCGGCTTTCCAAAAACATCAACCGCTCCGAGCTGTAGAGCCGTAAGCGCAGCTTCTGAACCTTTGTGGGTCAGTGTCGAAATCATGACCACTGGCGTCGGGCGTAGCCGCATCAACCTGCGCAGAAACTCGATGCCATCCATTTTCGGCATTTCGACATCAAGGGTTAGAACGTCCGGATCGGTTTGCTTGATCAGTTCTCGGGCTTCTATAGGGTTTTCAGCCTCACCAACGACGGAAATTTCAGGGTCAGCTCCAAGAACCAAACTCAAAAGACGCCGAATAGTGGCGGAATCGTCAATAATGAGGACCTTTATAGGGGAGCTTGGGTCAGTTCTGAATGTCGGGTCCATCTCTAGAACTCCCGCCAATCATCTAGATCATCTTGGGGTGCAATCTGTACCGCGCTAACTGCGACTGAGGGTTGGGTCGAAGAAGTGTGTGCTGTACCTTGCAAAGACATCCCTGTGCTGGTGTGACGCTTTCCTGTGTAAACAGGTTGCTCGGTCTTGGCGGGCTCGGAAGGGGTAACTTCAGCATCAATTCTGAAATGCCGAATAAGCTGTAAAAGAGTATCAGCATCGGTGTTGAGGGATTGACTGGCGGCGGTTGTTTCCTCGAACAAAGCTGCATTTTGTTGGGTGACTTGATCCAGTTGGCCCATCGACGTGTTGATCTCACTCAAGACGGAGCTTTGCTCCTTTGCGGAGTGTTCAATATCACTGACGTGCTCTGATATGTTGGTCACAAAGCCAACAATCTCTTGCAAGGCAGTCCCGGCCTTACCCACGAGATCGACACCGTGGCTCACCTGTTTTCTGCTTTCGGATATGAGGTCATTTATCTCTTTGGCGGCTTCGGAGGACCTATGTGCTAGGGACCGGACCTCTGATGCTACAACAGCAAAGCCTCGCCCTGCATCGCCGGCTCTTGCGGCCTCCACGCCGGCATTCAGGGCCAATAGGTTCGTTTGAAAGGCGATGTCGTCAATGACGCTGATGATCTTGGACATCTTGGAAGAGGATGAAGATATAACGCCCATGGCCGAAACTGCTTCGGTGACGACCAAACCACTCTGCTCAGCATTCGCCTTCGCGGCACAAACAACACCATTGGCTGCCGTGGCGCCTTCGGCTGCAGAAACCACTGATGCCGTGATCTCTTCGATGGCGGCAGCGGTTTCTTCCAGCGTTGCGGCTTGCTTCTCAGTTCGGGTTGAAAGGTCGGCGGCGGCATTACTTATCTCCGCGACTTCACCTCGGATGCTCTCTGCATTGGTGCGGACGTCTTGCATGGCTTTGGCAAGCCGAGAACTGGTAGAATTGAAGTCAAGCCGGAGCTTTTCGTATTGGGTTCCAAACGTATTTTCTATTGTGGCCTGCAGATCTCCATCTGCCAGCTTGTTCAAGCCTACCCCTAGCTGCTCGACGACAAGGTCTTGTTGCGCCTTCATTTCTTCGCGCTCTTTCGCGGCTTGTACTTGTGCGGCTCGTTGCGTGCTTACGTCATCAAATATGGCGACAACCCGAGATATTGTTCCATCGAGATCATGTACGGGGTTCAAAGACCCCATCAACCAAAGGGGGCTTCCATCTGCTTTTGTCGCCACAAAAGTCCCCGAAAGTGTTTCGCCCTGCCCGGCTTTTAACGCAGCGTCGATGAGAGGGACGGCATCAAGGGGGGGGCCATCAACTGATGAACTCAAAATCTCATGCAGATCGTCAAGACTGCCCACGTTTGCTGCATTCAGCATGTTTGCATTGGCGTTGATGATCTCGCCTTTTGTGTCCATTTCAAACACCGCTTGCGAGGCTTCAATCGCTTCTAAAAGTGTAGCGGACAGAAGTGTCTCGGTGACGTCCTTCCATTCGACAATATAGCCCGTGTGCTGTCTGCTGTTCGGATCAACAATACGACCAATGTTGAGATTAAGCCGGGCTTGACCGAGCTCGATATGCATCGAGATAGGTGAGGTTTCTGCACACCCCGCATCAAGATCATCACACCTGTGAAGGGCATCTAGGCGTGTCCCGACCATATCGGCCGGATCAACGGCGACACCTTTTTGCGACCATGCCTCTCGATGCTCTGCGATCAGGTCTTTGGCCGCTGGATTGATATACGTCACGACGCGGTTTTCGTCGGTGATCATCATTGCCGCAGAGGATTGGTCAAAAGCCGCTCCTTTGAACTGAGCGTCATGCGCCGCTGACTGTCCTGCTGCTAGGTCCCCTCTCAGATCACCCAGAGCGGATGCGATCTGCCCAATTTCATCCTTGCGTTCTGTGTCAGGGACATCGCTGGTCAGATCACCATTGGCTGTCTGGCGGAGCGCTTTGATGACGCGGCTCAATGGACCGGACAGTGACCGCGCAAACAGCCATCCCATCCCGAAGATTACAAACTGAACGATAGCCATCTCGATCAGAGTGAAGTTGCGGATTGCCACTGCGGGCGCCAATACTTCGTCCAGCGATTTTTCTACTGCCAACGTCCACGTTCGGTTCCAGACCGCTACAGGTGCAAAGGCAGTTGTGGCGTGATCGTACCACGTACCCGCGCCCTCGAAGGCGGCATCCTCTGCCTGTTGCACCGCGTCCAAGAAACCGGTTTTTGCACGTATTTCATAATACGGCGCTGGTCCCCCATTTACTCGGGGAGCCGTCCGAAACATCCCTTCAGGCCCCAGTAAATAGGCTTCGCCAGATTGGCCGAGGCCAGTGGGTCGGTCGATCACCGCTTGGAGCGCATCAATGGGCAACTCTAGCACCATGACCCCCCGCGTATCACCGCGCACATTCACCAAGCGCTGGGCAATGAAGGCGGTCGGTTGACTTCCGTTAGGCGCGTAGGGGGCTACGTCCATGAACACAGGGGAGGCTGGTCCTGTCTGTGCACTGATCTGCTCAAACAGCTGTGCTAGGGCTGAGCCGCGCGCATCGTCCGCCGCCAGGTTAGTGCCAAAATCGTCCCGTTTTTGAACCGAGTAGATCACCTCACCCTCAGGGTTGATCATCAAAAGATCACCGTAGTTTAGGCTCTGCATAAATCCCTGCATCTGAGCGTGGGACATAGCGTGGGTGAGTGAATATTCTGAGCGATCATCGGCATCACTGAGTTGGTCCCGTAGCGCCATTGGAAACGGATTGTCGCGACCGTAGAGCGCACGAATTGCGGCACGCTCTTCCTCTGACATGTTGTTCCAAGACCTGTTCAGGCCCCGTAGTGCCTGCTGTGCCTCCTGCGAAGCGGCAAAACTGCGGATGTCGCTATCAATTCGTGCGATTAGATCTTCGACCTGTCGCAGGCGGGCATCGCGGGTGGCCATCAGCTGGATCATGTTGGCATCGCGCACCGATGCATAGGCGCTCACGATGTGAAAATAGCCACTGACCCCCATCGCTAGTGCTGTTAAGCCCATCAAAACTAGAGGTAATTTTACCTTAAGGCTCAGGTTTTTGAACAGCGACATATTTGGACTCCGGGCTTACGCGAGGGACAAAACCGTTGGGGAGACGGCTCTGTGTTGGACGCGTGTTTCGCCGCTAGGTGTGAATATTCGTTTAAGTCGCGGCTGGTTTGCACCGTTACAGTCACTGGTTTGTGTAATGCGTGGAGGCTTGTGCGGGTCTAAACCAGACGATGTAGCGACTAGAAAGTGCCCTTTATGGCTATGAACCCCACGCGCCGCGCCCTTTTGTTTGCCCTGTCTGCGACGGTGATTGTCGGGGCCGCGATGATGGGGACTGGCGGCCCACCAAAGGCCCGCGTGGCCCTTACTCCGGAAGAAGCCTTTGAGATGGCTGCGGGAGGTGAAATCCTACTGGTTGACATCCGAAGGCCCGATGAGTGGCGCGCTACTGGTGTGCCAGAATTCGGCACCCCGCTGGATATGCGCCAACCCGATTTCATCGCCCAATTGGCAGAGCTGGCTGATGGCGATTTTGCAGCACCTATTGCCTTGATCTGCGCACGCGGCGTGCGGTCTGCGCGACTTTCCTCACGGCTGATTTCCGCGGGATTTACCGGCGTGATTGACGTCCCCGAGGGGATGCTTGGCTCGCGCACGGGGCCGGGTTGGTTGCGGCGCGGCTTGCCTGTCAGATCCAGTGCTTAGCCACATGGTGTTCCGCTTGATCGTGCCCCTCTTTTTGCTCGCGGCCACGCCTGTTGCAGTGCAGGCCGCTTGTGGCAGATCCGATCCCCCCTGTGAGGTCGATCAGGGCACCTATCGGATCACCCTGCCCGACGGACCTGCCCCAAATGACGGCTATCCCCATGTGATGTTCTTGCATGGTGCCGGAGGGACAAGCCGGGGCGTTTTGGGGATGGCCCAAGTGGTGCAGCCTTTGCTGGATCGCGGCTATGCGGTGATTGCTCCGCAAGGGCTGTCATGGCGTGGTGGCGAAGGCGGGATTTGGTCGTTTCTGCCGGAAACTACCCGGCCGCGCGCCCGGGATGAGGCTGCGTTTTTCACCGCCGTTCTGTCGGACGCGCATGTCCGACACGGGGTATCGGCACAAAAGGGAATGCTGGCGGGGTTCTCTGCAGGGGGTTTCATGGTGTCCTATTTGGCATGTGAAACGCCCCGCGACTTTCTCGCCTATGCGCCGGTGGCCGGTGGGTTTTGGCGACCGCACCCTACGGAATGTGCGGGGCCTGTGCGGTTATTGCATACGCATGGCTGGGAGGACCGGACCGTACCGCTAGAAGGACGCCCGTTGGGTGACCGCTTCCTGCAGGGGGATATTTTTGAGGGGATGAGCCTTTGGCGCGGGGCGAATAGCTGCGCCTCGCCTGCGCCAAGTGCCGTGTCACAATCGGGTGCTTTTCTGCGCCGAAGATGGGAGTGCGCACCGGGATCTGCCTTAGAACTTGCGCTTTATCCCGGCGGGCACCGCGTACCAGAGGGCTGGGCCGATATGGCACTGGATTGGATGGAACAATTGGCCCCATTGGATCAAGCGACTACTCCCCCGGAATGAACGCCGTCTGAACGGCTTGTTTCACCCTATCTTGCCACCTCAAAGCCGCGCGCCGAATAGCCGGTGCCCGAAGGCTTTGCGGCGTGACCAAAAGCCGGTGATGGGTGGGTCGGCCACTAAGCCAAGAAAGCCCCACAGCCCCCGCCAGCGAAACCGCAATCGGTAATAACCACAGCGAAACCAACCCCGCGGCAATTCCGGTCAACAGGGCGGCGCCAAGTATGGTTTCTAACCAATGGGCGCGCACCAAGTCGCGCAGATCATAGGTTGCGCCGTCTCGTGCTTGGGGTGTCCAGTCGACTGAGATACCGAGGAGGGTCTGAACCACGGCGCGGGTCTGTTGCACCATCAAGATCGGCGCATAAAGGATCGACAACAGTACCTCGGTCACCAAACCAAAAAGAAACGCGCCAACCCCGCCTACCCGCATAATACCACGCCGTTGGACCAAGGTTGCTGCCGCACCAATCAGTTTGGGCGCGATCAATAGGCTGTAGACCAGAAGCATCGCACCGACGTGGCCTTGGGTGCCCATTTCGGGCCATGTGGGGCGTAGGGGCATATCGGGTGAGAAATAAGCGAGAACGCTCCGTTCTTCGCTAGTGCCAATCAAGGCCCAGATAATCAAAAGAGCAAACCAAAGCGGTGATAGCAAATAACCCACTGCCCCATGCAGCAAGTGAAACCGTGACAACCCGTGAAACCCCCGCGCGCGTAACAAGCGCAGGTGCTGTAAATTGCCCTGACACCAGCGTGTGTCGCGGGCGACGTGATCCAGTAGAGCTGGCGGTGCTTCCTCCCACGAGCCGCCCAGTTGCGGCAGAAACCGAATGCCCCACCCTGCGCGCCGCATCAGTCCCGCCTCGACAAAATCATGGCTCAGGATCAGCCGCCCGCCCTGCAATTTTGGCAAGCCCGCGCTGGCTGCAAAGGCCGTGGTACGGATGATCGCGTTGTGACCCCAGTAGTTCCCCTCCTGCCCGGTCCAAAGGGCCAAGCCCTTGGCAAGCGCGGCTCCATACGTGCTGTTGGCGAACTCTTGGGCACGGGCAAACAACGTGCGCGCACCAATAAGGTGTGGAAAGCTTTGGATCAGCCCTGCGCCGGGATCACTGGCCAGGGCATCAGTTAGGGCGCGGATCGCGGGCGCGCTCATCAAGCTATCGGCATCCAGAACCAGCATCGCGTCATGTGCGCCGCCCCAATGCGTGACCCAATCGGCAAGGTTGCCCACCTTGCGGTCCGTATTTTGGGCGCGCCTGCGGTAGAACACTTGCACACGGGACGGCAGGCTTGCCCGTAGATGCGCGAATGCGATTTCCTCGTGCACGGCGGTGTTTGGATCACGGGTGTCGGACAGCATATAAAGAGTAAATGTATGGCCCTGCGCCCGAGTGTGGCTTAGCGCCTCCATCATAGCAGCGGCGTTGCCAAAGGTTAGGTGCGGAGCCTCATTATAGATCGGCATCAAGAGCGCGACATTGAGCGGATCACCTCGCGCGGCGCGGGGTTTGTGGGCGCCCAGTGCCAGTGCCCCCAAAAGAGCCGTGGCAAAGCTGAGCGCGATCCAAAACACACCAAAGCCGATAAGACAGGCCAGAAGGACCTCAACCCAAGACAACCCACCTTGGGCGAACCACTTGAGAAAGACCATCATCAACAGTCCGGTGATGACCAGCGCCGGGGCAAAAACCGCGATCCGTGCCCAGATCACTTGTGGCACGGTCACGGGGGCAGCGTGCGGGTTAGGTGCGCCCTTGTGGGGTCGATCGAAGGCCTGTTCAGGAAAGGCCAAGGGCTGTTGTGGCGGCATATGACCGTATTGAGGGGCGAGGTTCATGCAGGTGCCCTCCACCGGTAAAGCCAGACCTCGGATACTGGTCGGCCCTTCCGCAGAAGCTGTGCGCGTAATTCGGCGGAAGTGCGTCCCTCAGGCTCAAAGCTAAAGGCCAGCCGCACACCCTGCCCGTCCGGCAATCGTTGCAGCAAGCCGTCACTGACCGCGACATCGTTTGAGGAGACATGCACGCCAATGTCCTCAAGCGGACCGTTTAGCTCTGGATGGCCCTCGAAGTCGATCACCATCTGCTCCGCATTTTGTGCGAAATTCAGCCCGGCTAACGTGTTGCTCACACGTGCCAGGTCACGGCGGCGCAGCGGCTCTTCGCCCCATGTCAGGCGATAGTCGAACCGATGCGCGCGCCCGGGCACAAGTGCTTCTCTTGGGCGCCAGTAGGTGACGATATTGTCGTAAATCTCTTTGTCCGCAGGGATTTCGACCAAGCGCACCACGCCTGGTCCCCAATCGCCCAACGGCTCAACCCAGGCAGAGGGACGCGTGTGGTAATGCGCCTCAAGGTCTTCAAAATCCGCAAAATCGCGCGCGCGCTGCATCAGACCGAAACCCTTGGGGCTGTCATCCACAAAAGCCGAAAACCCAAGATCGCGCGGATTGGCAAGTGGTCGCCACAGCATTTCGCCTGCGCCATTCCACACCAACAGCCCGTCACTGTCATGCACCGCTGGGCGAAAGTCGCGAAAGGCCTCGCGGTTGGTTTCATCGTAAAGAAACATGGACGTCAGGGGCGCGATCCCAACATGGTCTAGCGCCACACGCGGAAAGAGCGTTGCGCGCACGATCATTTCGCACCGCTCACCCGGAGTGATCTCAAACCGAAAGGCACCGGTCACAGAGGGGCTGTCCAACAGGGCATGCAGGATAAACGTGCCCGCGTCGTGTGCGGGTGTTTCTACCCAGAAACGCACGAAGTCGGGGAACTCCTCGCCGCCATCGTCGCCGGTCTTGAGGGCAAGCCCCCGAGCCGACAGCCCATAGTTCTGGCCCGTCGCGAGGGCACGAAAATAACTGGCGCCCTGAAACACACAAAACTCTTGATAGATGCCAGCTTTGATCAACTCTGCCCGCAGTCGTAGGCCCGAATAGCCCATCGTCTCATCCAAGGGCAGCTCAGGCGCTTTGTCGGTCTTGTCGAACAGCGCGTAGTCAAAGGCTAAACGATGCGCCCTATCCTCGGCCACGATGTCCACTTCAACCGCTTGGGGAAAGTAGAGGCCGGGATGAAACAGGTCCAACTGAAGGGGTAACCCTGTATCAGACCAAACCGCCTTGGAGGTATTGAACCAAATTTTGCGATATTGATCATAGGTCAGGTTGCGCCATGCCTCGGGCACCAAGGGACGCGGGCGAAACGGAGCCTCGGACAGCGTGCGTGCCATGGTTTCGACTGTGGTGGCGTCGAAGGGCTCATCACTCAGGAAGCGAGGCATAATGGCATGGCTGGGAGCCGCGAACAGCGCCAGCGCCGCCGTGCTTTGCGTGAGAAACTCGCGACGCGTAATCATAGCCGTGCCCTCCAAGGTTGGGACTTGAACCAACCCGCCCCATAGGCGCACAGGATCAAAAGCCCAAAGCCCGTTACGTTCACCATCGTCCACGTCCATGCATTACGGCCAATGTTGTCGAGGACAAAGCCATTCACCCGCGCCAGCACCATGGAAAAGATAAACACCGCAAGGCTTTGCTGACCGACCTTTATGATCAGCGGCAGGATATGTTCCCACACGCGGGCCGCCAACGATGTGCCCCGCGCCATTAAGCGCGCGCCTTTGTGGCCCGCCAAGGCGTAGCCCAAATAGGCCAGCGCCAAGAAGTGCACATACCGTAGAATGCCAAAGTCGGATTTGTCGATCAGACCCTTGTTTGCAACGCGCCATTCGATCACCGGGTTGGTTTCGAACGCAAGGCCGAACCATTCGCGGCTAACGGCGCGCACACCGATGTTCGACAGCGGGACATTGGCGATGACGATGATACCCGCAACAATGAGCAGTGCCTTGTTGATGGGGGGCGCAGGAATCCATCCGCGCATCAGGGCAAAGCCGGTAAAAAACACCAATTGCCAGCCAAAGGGGTTAAAGAACCACTGCCTATCGGACCACGGCTCAGCCGGTAGGTTTAGGTGAAGCCCGCTCAGCCCGACTGCTGCCAAAAGACGTTCTTGAGCAGCCAACCACAACACAATGACCACGCCAGCACTTAGGAACAGTGACACCCGCGACAGAGCTACAACCAAGGGCATCAGGGCCAAAACCACCATATACATTGGCAAAATGTCGAAGTAGTTCGGCACATAGGTCAGCGTGAATAGGCCCACCAACTGGGGCCCCGGATCGGCGAAGACCTTCCACAGGTTCAGGGTCCCGATATAGACCTTGTCGTAGGCCCCGGACTGATCAATTGCCGCCAGCAGGGTCGCGATGGCGAAGAACATCCCGATATGCGCCCAATAGACCTGCCAAATTCGAAATCCGACCCGCGCGGTCCCCAGCCCTAATCCCGCACGGTCAAACGTACGCCCAAAGGCGATCGCGCTGGCCATGCCCGAGCAAAACACAAACATCTCGGTGGCGTCAGAAAACCCCCAGCGCGCCGGTATCCACGATGTCCAAGCGTTGCCGGGAGTGTGTGCCAAAAGGATGATGAACATTGCGATGCCGCGAAAAAAATCCAATCGGGGGTCGCGGATCGCACTGGTGGGTGGTGCCACCGTTCTGGGGGCGTTTTGAAACGCGGTTTCTGGGCTTGTCGTTGTCATACTTGGGTCTTTCCGGGGTCGTGTCGCACAGGAGGCCAGCGGCCTATTGTGCGGCTAAAAGGGCCGCTTGTGTGCGGGCTTGCGACAGCAGCGCGTGGCGTGCGGCGGCGTAACCATCCTCACCTCCGCGCTTCGCTTGCCGATCTGCAAGCAGCGTTTCGACTTGGGCGAATTGCCCCGCGCGCAAGCCTGCGTCGATCGTGATGCGTTCAAAAACATCGCGTTGGGCATGGCTGCCCCCGGCCTTTTGCATGTCGGGCCGTGCGGCCAGTAGGTTGGTGAAAGCGGCGCTATAATTTCCCTCTCCGAAGGCCTCTAGCCCACGGGCTGCGGACAAGCCGGGGGTGGCCATACGCTTGCGTGCAACTGTGTCGGCGTATTTGGCATCTGCGTGCATCCGGCCCAGCATGCGCGCCATGGCGTCCTCACGCCCATCGGCGGCGAGTGCGAGAATGTAATGCAGATCAGCAAAGATGAGGCAGCCATCCTCGGTTCGGCTTTGCGCAAGGTCTGCCAGTTCCTCCCACCGATTGCCGACATCGACCCCTTCCAACTCAAGCCGCATGAGCAGCGATGTCCCGTTTGAGATATCGCGGTAGTCATCGGTTTTGTCGGCTCGGATCTCGGTATCATATAAGCTCATAACCTGATCCATTTGACCCAAGTCCAAGTGCATCAGAGCCTTGTGCCACCACACATGGTAGCGAAAATTGTTGCAATGCGCCCATGCGGCCTCTCGGCCAGAAAGCCAATCCAAACCGCCCCGCGCATCTCCTGTCATGTCATGAACGTGCGCCACGGCGTGCAAGCCCCAAGCGTCATCGGGTGCAGCCTCTAGACCGCGCAGGCCCGTGGTCCGGGCGCTGGCGTATTCGCCGGTTTCTTCTAGGGCAAAGGCCATACAGCCCTGAAAATACCCATGCGCCATGTGGTCTGGGGTATAGGCTTCTGCCACCCGTTCCAATGACGCGCGCATGCCAAGGCTATCGCCCAAAACGAACCGCCATGCGTGCGACAGTTTCATCGCGAGCGCATCTTGGGGCGTGACGCGCAGAATGTGTTCAAGTGACCTAAGGCCCGCATGCGTGTCACCGGCAACGCACGCCTCTAGCGCGGCAACATATATCTGCTCGCGTGGCAATTGATCGGGACAGGCACGCGCGGCTAAAAGAGATTCTGCCGCGACGCTCATCAACTCGCGGCGTCCAAGCAGCAGGTAGAACATGCCCTTTGCCACGTGAGCCAAGGTGAATTGTGGCTCAAGCTCAAGAACGCGAGCCAAGTGATGGGGTGTGTCCGCGCCATGGGCCAGGAACGCCCTGATCGTGCTGTCCCACGCCGCGATCGCCTCGGGGTGGCGCAATGGAATGGGTAATCCGAATGGGTCAGTTGCCATGAAACAGGCCTTTCAAAAGAGATTTGACGCAAATTGAGCGTTAATTCTCTTTCTCAGTCGCAGGCCCGGCGGCGTTCGTAAATTCACGCCCCCGTGACCACACGCAACTGTGACGCTTCTTGCCTATTTTCGTGATCAAATTAGCGGATTTACGCCAAATCCAATGGCTATTCGGTGGGCATATCCCATGGATTATCAGCCTGAAGCCGCTGCGTATCTGCGCCAAACCGGGGCGGTGCATGGCGGTACGTGACCGGCGTTTGCGAGAGTTTGAGCGGGTTTCCGATCAGGTGGCACGTCTCCCCATTGGGCGTTGTCATATCGACCTGCATCTCACGGGCGGCGACTTGATCGCTCGCAAAAACCTGATCCAGCGTTTGTACAGGCCCGACCGGGACTTTGCGCGCTTCAAGCGCGGAAATCAGCCTCTGGGTCGCGATTTGTGCGACCGTTGGTTCCAGAATGCTGGCCAAGGCATCGCGGTGTTTGAGCCGCCCTAGGTTGGTCGCAAACCGTGGATCATTGGCAAGCGCAGGTAAACCAACCGCGTCGGTAAAGCGTTGGAATTGCCCATCGTTGCCCACTGCTATGATCACATGACCATCAGAGGTGGCATAAACACCATAAGGCACGATGTTGGGGTGTCGGTTGCCCCGTCGCCGGGGCAATTCACCGGATGTTAAGTAATTCACCCCCTCGTTAATCATCCACGCAATCTGTGCGTCCACTAGGGCGACCTCAACATGTTGGCCCTGCCCTGTGGCCTCTGCGTGGCGCAACGCTGCAAGCAAGCCAATGGTGGCATACATCCCGCACATCACATCTGCGATGCCCACGCCAACCTTCATCGGCTCACCCTCTGGCTCACCTGTGATCGACATCAACCCGCCATACCCTTGGGCCATAAGGTCGTATCCCGGTTTGTCGCGATTGGGCCCGGTCTGTCCAAAGCCGGAGATGGATCCGTAGACTAAGCTTGGGTTTTCAGCGGCCAGATCGTTGTATCCGAGACCATATTTCTCCAGACCGCCGGGCTTGAAATTCTCGATCAGGATATGTGCATCGGCGACCAGCTTGCGAATATGCGCCTGCCCCTCGGATGTTGAGATATCGACCGCAATGGAATGTTTGTTACGATTGGTCGACATGAAGTATGCGCTAAGATCAGTTTGCGCGCCGGAGGCATCGGTTACGTAATGCGGGCCCCATTGACGCGTGTCATCCCCCCCCGTGACGGGGTTTTCGATTTTCAGAACCGTGGCGCCAAGGTCGCCTAGCGCTTGGGTGCAGGTCGGCCCAGCAAGGATGCGGCTCAGGTCCAGCACACGGACACCGTGGAGCGGCCCGCGCGCTGAAGGATTAGAAGCGGCCGTCATAGCTTTGCCTTTCGATTTCAGCAGCGATCAGAGTGAAGATCTGTGTCTGAGCCAGTCCGTCGGTGACAGCAGCCATAAGGTCATCACGGTTTGAGACGGTTACGCCGTTGCCGCCAAACGCCCGTGCGATGGCGGCATAATCGTGATGGCCAAAGTCCACCCCAAGGTTCGGCATCTGTCGCGCGCGCTGTTTTTTCTCAATCAAGGCAAGCGATCGGTCGACAAAGACCACCATCACAACGGGCAACCCCATTTCGGCTGCGGTCGCGAGTTCACCGGTCACCATTAAAAACCCTGCATCCCCCATGAACGCGATGACATTGGCGTCTGGTGCGGCGATCTTGACGCCGAACGCGAGCGGCATCGCACAGCCCATCGTGCACAGGCCTGTCGATTGCAACAACTGCCCAGGGCCATCGCAGGTCCATGTCTGACTGAGCAAAATGCGGTGTGCGCCGCTGTCGACAGTTGCGATAGTGCCTTTGGGGGCCACAGTGCGCACCGCGTCAATCACCGCCACAGCGCCCCAGTCGTCCGTGCGATCAAAATCCTGCGCCAGTTGGGCACGGGCAGCATTGATCTGCCCCTCAGGCCACGTTTCTGCGGGCGTTGCCGCCATAAGGGCACGCAACGTAGGCTGCAGGTTTCCAACGATATTCATGCTGGCATGGTGCATGTAGTGGTGATTGGGCGCGTGCCCGATATCGACCACCATTTGCCGCGTCGGGTCCCACGGGTTCTGCCACCCTGTCCGCATCTCAATGGGGTCATAGCCCAAGCACAGAACGAAATCCGCCTGTTCAAACAACGGCAGAATGCTCCGGTCGGCCAAAGGCGACAAGCCGGCGCCGCTAAGGCACAGCGGATGATCCTCGGGCACAATGCCTTTGGCTTTGTAGGTCGTGACGATGGGGACATTGAAGCGCTCCACAAACGCAAGCACATCAGTGCTGATGTCTTCACGCACGGCATCCAAACCAACCATCAGAATGGGTTTAGTCGCAGAGGAAAGGGCGTGCACGATGGGATTGACGTCGCTCAGCGTAACCGCAGAGGCCGCAGGCCGATTGGCGCCGCGATCTTCACTCGCAGCATCCGCAACGCTGATAGGCACATCAATATGCACAGGACCCGCGCGCCCTTCTAACGCGATGCTGAGCGCTTTGTCCGCAATTACGTCCGCCGCCTGCGCGCTCAGCGTAAAAGTCGCTTTTGTGATTGGCGCAAACACTGCGCGGTGATCCAACACTTGGTGCGTGTAAATCTCGGCATCATGGGCATCGACACACCCGGTCAGGACAATCATCGGCACGCGATCTTGTTCGGCATTGGCCACGACGTTCACGCCATTCACTGCGCCCGGCCCTACGGTTGCCACCAGAATTGCGGGTGCACCGTCCATGTGGTGGCCACCTTCGGCCATGAAACCACCTGCGTTTTCGTGCTTGCACAGCACAAACGTGATCCCTGCCCGCTCCAGCGCGTCGATCAACGTCAAAACCTCACCGCCCGGCATTCCAAAGGCACGGCGACACCCCGCAGCGTATAGGCGTTGCGCCAAGATATCGGCTGCGCGAAGGGCTTGGGTCATGGAGGTGCCTCTTTATTGTTTGTTCAGAGCGTTTGGCGGCCATATTTTCCCGCACAACAAGGCATGACAAGCGTCTCTGTGTGACACAAGACCCAAGGCATCACATTCTTGGCAATGTTTGTTGCAAAAGGCCCTTGCGCTTGCCCCAGCCTTGGCGCTACACCGCCCGCACGGTGAGGTGGCCGAGTGGTCGAAGGCGCACGCCTGGAAAGTGTGTAGGCGGGAGACCGTCTCCAGGGTTCGAATCCCTGTCTCACCGCCACTTGCCCTTGAGAAACTGATCTCCGATTGAGGCCATCCTGGAATTTTGTTGTTGTTGTCAAAGGTTATAGCCGACGGGCTGTTGAGTGCCTTTCTGGAGGTTTGGCCAGAAATGGTTCTCTGACCCCCGATATTCTCCAAAGCTGTTGACTAAATTGGTTTTGGTTCAGTTTTGTAAGGCATTGTAAAAAATCAGTAATTTATAACTTTCGTTTGCGAAGTTCGAAGTTCCGCACGCTGGGCGGGCGGAACTGGGAGCGAACCATGATGAAAACTAACATAGCAGCCGGTGGCTTCCAGGTTGGACATCAATGCGTACGGCGAAATCCCTTTAGAACAACGCGTTGTGGTAAGATATCCTCCACCTGTGCGTTCTCAAAGGTTCGGTGCTCTCTGATTGTGTTGGGTTTCGGGACGGTTTGGCTCTGGATTTTCGTATATCGACCAAGTCGTCCCATTGGATAACCTGTCATTATTGAAACGATTGCAGGCAGTTGCGGTTCCAGTTCGTCATTGTCCAGCCCCCATCTTCCAGCAAGCACCCGCTTGACCAATTCGGCTTCGCCGTTAACTTCATCAAACGCTTTGTCTACCTCACTCCAAAATTCGAGGAACTCGAGTCTGACATGTGCCTTGGCGATTGATAGATGACGGTCGAGAAAGACCTCATGCAGGAATCTCAACAGTTTTGTTTCTACCATTTTTACGGAGGGAGCATGAACCTTAAAATCCAAGGCCAATGCCTCGGTAGTTGGCCTGGTTTGCAAGGCTTGGGCGGTCCTCAACTGAAATGTCTGTGGGGCAATGGCGGATAATTGCCGTGCCTCCAAAACTGCGACTGCCGTCGGGATGATTTGCTGCAGAAAGCGCTGCGGCGAGGAGGGTTCATCCTCAGGAAATACCGGAACCTCTGCCAGCCAAGCGTAGTTCAGCCAGTCAACATTGCCTTCTGAATCCACGCTCTGGGAGAGGAAGCCGATATGCTGGTGAGCAATTTTTGCAGGTCCCTTTTCAACATCAATGTTGCCCGCTGCTGCCGCACCCAAATAGTCGCCGACGTCAATGACGCCTTCCGCTGCAAGCGCATCGGCTGCCTTTTTCAATTGCAAAAGTTTCAGGGACACGGACAAGGCCTCGCCTGCGCCCTGTGACAGGAGGTTGCCCTCAACCAGCATTGTTTTTCTGAAGTCACCTCCCGTCGGGAGTTCACCGGTAATGATGGCTGTAATTAGGGGCAGTTGATCCTGAAAGGCCTCCGCAGGCGTTCCCCATGCCAATTCAAGCCCCGTGATCAGGTCATTAAGCGATATGTCTCCCTCAATGGATGAGAAGTGTTCGGCAGCCTTGCGCCAAGGGGCCGTGAATTCAGGCCGGAAGTGATAAGGGGCATTGGCGTAGTCGCCATGTACAAGTGATGCCGCCAGACGTCGAAGTATCATTGCCTCTTTTTGCCGGACTCTTTCTCGGGTAATCCGCGTGGGCATCAATTCACCCACCGCTTCAAGGGTAAGCCGCTCCAAAGGCGGTTTCATGATCCGGTTTTCCAAGATGATTCTGTTGTCGTCGGTTTCCCCCGCTAGGACGGTTTCCTCGATGACCAAGGGAAGCAGCGCAATCGTTTGTTCAAAGGTGCCGGTTAGGGGTTGTGAGGGCAGAAGCGTAAGCTGCATGAGGTCACAATATGTTTCCCAATCCACATCGCCGTCCGGACGCTGTGCTTTTGTCAAAGCTTCGAGCCCTACAGCGATCCGGGAAACTGTTGTTTTGCCCATTGAGGGAAAGGACAGAATTTTCGAACTAGGGTAGTTGGCAACATCTCCAATGGTTGATAGCCCCTGTTCTCTCAGTAAGTCGGACTTTTTGCCAAGGTGAAGCCCACCCAAATCCAAAGCCCGAATTTGGGATGAAAGGTTCGCTGGTGGTTCAATGCTGCCTTCCGGATCAGCTTTATTTGGACTTTCGTACTCCCGTTCGGTGGTTTCCGTGATGGGGTGGCGCATGGCCATGATCTGCAGAATTTCTGGGTCTTGCCTTATAGCTTCGGCCAATTTGATCAGGTCACTCCAAAGCTCCAAAAGCTTGACCCTGCCAAAACCGGATGGCAGTTGCCCGATGCCATCGCGCAGTTTTTCAACGAGCATTCCAAACGTGCCGATACCAGCACGCTCCAGCATTGCACCTGCATTCCCGAGGGACTCACGATTGACGGAAAACACTGGGTTGCCAGGGTGGAGTTCCCGAAATTCCATAGAGTTGAAATACAGGCCCTTTGGTTCGAAATCAGGCTGCTGGTAATAGGACAGCCAGTCAACACCGTCTCCGGAAATGCAACCCAGAAGCCTGAAGCTGCACTTAGCCAGCTCATTCCGGTTGACGACAGACAATTCCGGATTGGTCAGAACGTCGGCAATATCGGAAACTTCAAGGCCACCCAAGGATTCAACCTGATCTGATGCTGCCGGATTCATATGAAGATGGCGAATACTGGTCCCGGAAGCAATGCCGCTCTTGTCTTTGCCGTCTTCTGGTAATTCAAATTTTTCCGGCTGTCCCATCATCAGTGCACGCGTCTCCAGCCCCTGAGAATGACTTTCGCCGGAAGCGCATGAGATTGGGCAAGGAAACGAATGCGGTGGAAAGATTCGCTTTCGTCTTTGGATATCTCGATCTCATCGCCCGCCTGTGCGCCGTTGCGGCGCAGATATGCAGTTAGGCAGGTAAGGCGATATTCATTCCGTGTGCCACGTTCGTCGTGAAGCTTATTGTTATAGTAAATGTATTGAAGATCGAGGACGTCGCCATTTTCATCCAGACAATGTATCGTATTGCGTGGATTCTTGACATCCGGATCGAGGTGACCGAGGAAATCCCTGAATTCCCGGTCGCCTTTGGGTATCAGCATCCCGGCCTGATGGCTTTTGGTTTGGCCGGTGTCATTGGCGCTGAGCGTTTTGCGGAATGCTTGGCGTGTCATTTTTTCCTCGGGCTTATGGTGATGGCTTTTTCTAGATCTTCCACATTCCGGTTGGAGACCGGCACGATTTCATTTCCCATTTCGTTTTTCCATGCCGAACGGTCGAGCATGACCCGCTCTATGGTATCTTCATAGTAGAGGCGGTAAATCGTGACCGGTAAGGTTTGGCCCCGTCTGTGGGCCCTTGCGCTGGCTTGGGCCTCAAGGGCCGGGTTCCAGACTGGGGTCAAGTGGATTACGACTGTCGCTGCCGTGATGTTCAGTCCGGCACCGGCTGCCTTCGGGTTGAGGACGAGGATGGCTGGACCGTCAAAGTCACTGAACGTATCAATGACTCCCTGACGCTCTTCCTGGGGCGTGCTTCCATTTATGGCTCCCCAATATGCATCGGGCAGGTCCTGCCCCGCCTGCCTCAAGAGTTCCCCCATCCGGTTGAACAGGGCGAAGACCAAAACCTTTTTCCCGGTGCTGAATGCCTCGTCGATCAAGGCGAGCGCCCGTTCCATTTTAGTGTTGATCAGCGGCACCCCGCAATTCGGGTCGATGACGGCATTTTCGCCCCCATCAATTTCAACCTTGTTCTCCCTCAGCCATGGGTGTGCACAAACGAGCTGCAATTGGAGCGTTGCGACCAAGGCACCAGCCACCGGGTATTGGGCCAAAGTTGCTTCCCGGACGTCTTCGTAGTGGTCAACAAGGTCTTCTTCCATTTCAAGCGGAACGTCGATATCAATCCTTTCGGGCAAGTCATCGGCAACATCCGCGACCTTTCGTTTGATCATGATCGGACCAACGATTTCAGCGACTTCCCTAGCTGTTTCAATGCCGTCTGGGTACCTTTCCTGAAAAGCGCTCAAATCACCCAACACGCCTGGTACGGCAAAATCGGCCAGTGACCACAAGTCAGTCAGACTGTTTTCAACCGGTGTGCCCGTCATCGGAATGGATTTCATGCGGGGAATGGTCGCAACACATTTTCGGCGGTTGGAATGTGGATTCTTGATCGCCTGGGCTTCGTCGCATATCACCCATGACCACTCGAACGCGGCAAAAATCGAGATGTCGTTCACCATGGTGTCATAAGTGGTGATCACAACATTGGCGGACTGCAGTCCCCTGAAGGTGCCTGTTCTTTCCGGGCCACGATGAACAAGGATCGAAAGTGATGACGCAAATCTCTGAATTTCCCTAACCCAATTTGCTATGAGACTGGTAGGGCAGATGATCAGGGCGGGCGCGGCCTCGTCAGGGACCTCCATCATCAGCAGCGCGATGATCTGGAGTGTTTTCCCCAATCCCATTTCGTCCGCAAGGATCAGGCCACCGTGCGAATTGGCGGTGTCCCCCATCCAAGCCACGCCTTTTGCCTGATAAGAGTAGAGCTTGGCGTCCAAGCCTTTGATTTCGATTTCTTCTGAATGCATTGCTGCCGCAGATGTGCCGGTCTCAAGAACTGCATCCGAAAGTTTCAACTCTATGTCCGGATCACTTTCAGTCAACTGCTGACGCAGTACGCCGTATCTAACACCTAACGATGAATCCGGTCCCAGCTTGGTGATCAGGGCTTCGGGAACATCTCTCGGAAGCGGCCTTATGATGTTGCCATCTAGTACCCAGTCAAAATTGTTTGCGGGTGCAGGAATGATGTGTTCATCCCCACGAGCCACTCGGCGGCCAGCCAATTTTGCAACTAGGCGTCCATCGAGTTTTTCTACGATTACGACCGGATCTAGCACACGTTCGCTTATCCGGAAGTCCTGTGGCAGATCCTTGACCACATCTGCAAAACGGGGAGGCATATGAATTGGATCAACTGACATTTTTTTCCATCATGCATTGAAGTTCTGTGACCGAATGCGGGATGGGCTTTCGCGTGTGAACGGCACGGTGGCAGTTAGGGCACAGTGGAGCCAAGTCCGTCCGGGGGTCATACTTGCGCGGCTCCCCTAAAGATGAAAGCGGTTGCAAGTGGTGAACTTCGATTATCGAGCCAGCCTCACCGTAAATCGTTTTTGGCACCAAGCCGCAGGCTTTGCAAATGTGCCCATGAATTCGCAAACACAGAAGTCTGTTTCTGGGATTGCGTTCACGGGTGGCGATTTCCCGCGTCGTAAGTAAGCCTTCCATTGTACCATCCGGCTCATTTTCCACGACAATATCGTAACCGATAAGCTCGGCCATCGCAGCCATCATTGGCACAATCACTTCTCGACAGGTTGCAATCATGGCATCCGGGCTATCGGAACTTTCACCATGGCGGAGCGATGCATGCATGCGAAACCCACCATTATTTACATGCCAGGAGTTCATTGCCTGCTCGGGAATCTCCACTTTTGCCTCGGCAATGATGCTCTCGACTAGGGATCGCGCAAGTTCAATGTCTTCATCCGGAGCTTCGGATATCTGTTCAATGATCTGGCGTGAGAAATTTCCGAAGCGCAATTCAACCCGATGGGATTTGAGCCCTTTGGGTCTCAGTTCAATAACCGGCCCTCGGTTGCGCTCCAGATCACTGAACCAGATATCAAGGCCGGTCCGAAACCCGTCTTCCCGGGTGGATAGAGAAATTCTTGCACCCGTACCTTCGGCGATTTCCTTTGAGATCAGGTCAGTATGGTTCTTGAGCATCTCACGTGTCGCCTTCCCCGGCAATGTCGATGTCGATGTCGATATCGTCCGAGTTCGGGGTGGCCAGATCACGTAGAAGCTTACGCAGGTTCGAAGAAACCTCTTCGCGGATATCAGCAAAGATCGGCTCCAACTCCTCGTTAGTATTGTTTTGCTCGGCCATTGCGAACGCCCAGAGCAGCAGATCCATACCTTGGACCGAATAACCGCTGTCGGCAGCACGCAGATAAATTTTCTGATAGAAATCGTGATGCTTGTTCAGCAGTACAGCCCCGACATGTCCCGCATCACCAGCGCTTCGGTAGCTGGGTTCCCATAGGTCCCCCGAGGTGATCGACTCAACCGGTTGGATATAGAGGTTTGCCGGATCGACATTGTTTTCGATTTTCTGTTTGATTTTGATGCGGCTGCCGCGGTTGTTCGTGACAACAGCCGTTTGGGTATTCTCGTCCGCAGCGTCAACACTCGACTTTCGGGTGTTGGGAGTTCCGGCGACCGTATTGTTTGCAGACTTGTGGTCTATTATTGCAGCGGCAGCCGCTTTTTGCGTTTTCTTGCGATACCGCAGGTTTGCTTCCCGTCGCGCCGGAGCTAACAGGCTTCCCAAGTATTCCGATAATGCCGGATCCAGCAGGATACGCGACTTCTTGACATCTATGGAGAAGGCCTCATCCAGTTCATATCCAAAGTCAAATTCGACGCGGAGAAGCGACATATGTGGATCGAGTCCGCCAAAAACGCTCAACCACCCACCATTGCTGATAAGCCGGCCTTCACGGTAGATGTAAAAGCCTTGGCCTTGGTTCGAAATACGTGCCTGCGTCTTTTCATCGCCTGTCAAATCATCGCTGTGAGGCAAGATCCAAGCGGCGACTCCTGCCTTGTGGGTGCCTCCATCTTCGACCTGAATTTCCATAGCTTGTGCTGTTTTCGAAAGAACTTGTTCGGATTTCTTCTTGAAAAAAGGGTCCCAAGGTTGAACCGATTGGCCGTCGATTGCAATTTCTATTTTGCGTTCCCGATTATCGGTTGCGTCCAGAAAACGATGATAAATCATGCCAACATGTGATCTCAAGCCGTCTGACAGACGTTTGATTGCGGCTTTTTCTTTCGATCCGCCAGGCTCATCGTAATTCTTTGTTAGGATACGATCACATTTTGACCAGATTACGAGTGTCCCGGAACCAGTTCCACACAATTCGTCAAAGGTTTCTTCTTCATCAACGGTAACAGGAGATTGGCTCATCTCCCATTTCCCAATTTTTTCGACGTGGTCAAGATCCCATGTAAGCTTATTGAATTCCGCATCACCGGATATTCTTGAAATGACGGTAAACTGTCGGCATACCGAAGTGGATGCAGTTTTCAGCCCAAGACCAAATTTGCCCAGGCTTTCAGGGTTTTCCCGCTGTGGCGCGCCATAGCGCATTGCCTTGAAGACGCCATCTGCATCCATTCCAGAACCGTCATCTCCAAAATATACAAACTTCCTGCCATCTTGGAGTAAATCAACCGAAACATTTATCTGTTTTGCACCAGCAGCAACCGAATTGTCGATTATGTCTGCGGCGGCCGTACGAAAATTGTATCCGGTATCGCGGAGGCCGTTAATCAGCCTAGGTGCATCGGGTTCATTGATCAAATCTCTGCTCATTCGATAGTCCTTGGCTCCCGTTTTTAGGGAAAAATTGTTTTGACTTCTGCGGCTTGTGAGTCCACATCTCCAAATTTTCCAGAACTTTGCAACCAAAGAGTGATCTTCTGGATGAGTTCCGGCGTGTTTTTCTGCCGGGTTGCGCATTCCCAAACCACCAAAACCCGCCAGCCCATTTTCAATAGGGTGTCGATGTTGGCTTCATTCCGCGCCCTGTTACCCAATAGTTTCTGCATCCAAAAGTCGGTTCGAGTGCGGGGCATCTTGAAATTTTTGCAGCCCGCATGGGCGTGCCAGAAGCAACCATGTACGAAAATGGCAACGTTGAAACGCGTCAGGACTAGGTCCGGAGTTCCCGGTAAATCGCGGCGGTGGAGGCGAAATCTGAAGCCTGCGGTGTGAAGGCCGCGACGGATTACAATCTCTGGTTTTGTATCTCGGCACTGGATGCGCGACATCATTTCTGAACGTGAGAGCGGTTTTCTGATTTCTTCAGGCAATGCTCTTACCGGGTTTTCTAAGCGCAACGGTGTTGCGCAACCATGGTTCCATTGCGTTGGCAACAGCCGCCACCGCCGGTGCCGCGACGGCGTTTCCAAACTGCCGGTAAGCTTGAGTATCCGATACTGGAATTATCCAGGGATGATTTGATCCGGGTTTGTCGAACCCCATCAGGCGAGCACATTCCCTCGGCGTCAAACGGCGCGGAATTCCACCCGACTGCGCAATCAGGATTTCCGAACCATCCTTGTAATATCTCGCCGACAAAGTGCGGGCCACATCTTCGGGTCCCCGCAATCCAAAGCCAAAACCGTTGCCTTTTGCCTTGTGTTTCGCTGCGTAGTTTTGAAGGTATTCCCAAAGCTTCGGCGTGAGCGTGTATTTCGAGGCAACCGTTGCCTGAGGCCCTTCAGTGAAAGGTTCTTCAGCTATCTCGGAACCATCCTCGGGATGCAGGATATCACCCAGTTTGGGAGGTTTGTAATCGGGGAAAACCACATCATCCATTGTGAAGTTGGTTGGGTAGTCCCGACGAAACCCAACAATGAAGATCCTCTCCCTGTGCTGTGGCACCCAACTCTGGGCATCGATAACCCGATAATCGACATCATAGTCCAACTCGTCCAAGGCATGCAGAATAACCCGCATAGTATTTCCCCGATCATGGCTGAGTAGGTTTTTCACGTTCTCGAGCAAAAATGCTTTTGGACGGTGATGCCTGAGAATGCGAACAACATCAAAAAATAGGGTTCCCTGGGTCTCGTCAGCGAAGCCATGCGCACGGCCAAGTGAATTCTTTTTCGAGACACCTGCAATGGAAAAGGGTTGGCAGGGAAATCCTGCGAGGAGGACATCGTACTCGGGAATGTCATTTTCGTCTATTTTGGTAATATCGCCATAAACTTTATGATCATCGTGGGGGAAGTTTTCACGGTAAGTCTCTTGTGCAAACTTGTTCCATTCGGACGTGAAAACGCATTGCCCACCGATAGCCTCAAAACCTATCCGCAAACCGCCGATTCCAGCGAACAAATCGATAAATTTGAACGGTGCGTCTGCTGAACTCATAGTCTGCAACCCTCTGTTTAAGCCGCGGACCTTTATGGCTTAGGCTGTCCTCTATCTCATACCATGCCTTGGTACGGTACGAAAAGGCTAAGCCTGAAAACAAGTGAATGGAACGAAAACCGTTGATATTGAGAAGAACCGAGGTGCTGGGTCCAAGTCATCAGGATGCCTTGGGAGTGCTTCCTGATTGAAGGTTCCACTCCATCGGAAACCGCTCCAGCAGTGCCGCCAGAGTCATTTCCGGCGACTGCCGCCCGTCCAGAATTGCCTCAACGATATCCGGTGCTAGTAGGCTGAGGCGCAGGACGCGGGTCAAGTAAGTCAGGGCGAGGTTTTCATACTTGGCTAGCTCGGTGATGGTGGTGAACTCGCCGCTTTCCAGCATCCGCTTCCAGCGAAAAGCACGGGCCAGCGCCTTGACCAGCGTGTTGTCCATCTTGCTTTGGTTGGATGCCCCGTCTGGCATCTGCATCTCCTTGCGGCCGCCGCGCTTCACGAGACGGAACGGGATGTGGACCGTCACCGTTTCCGGTCCTGGCGTCGCGCGGGTCATGCCGCCGTCCCGAGATCTGCCATCATTTCGCGTGCCAGCCCACTCAGGCCATCCATGCGGAGGCGAACATTAAGGCCATCGGTACCGATGTCGACCCGCTCAACCAAAAGTGTTGCAATGCGTGCCTGCTCGGCAGGGAAGAGTTCGTCCCAGAGCGGATCAAGGCGTATCAGCGCGTCACGGGCGTCGGCCTCGGTGATCTCGTCATCCTGCGTGCGTGCCGCTTTCCATGTGCCCGCCACAATCTCAGGCTGGCGGAACACGGCGCGGAGCTGGTCGATGACGGCGGTTTCAATTTCGCCTGCCGGAACTCGGCCGACCGGACACGACCCCGCGCCGTGCTTCAATACCGACTGGCTGACATAGTACCGATAAAGCTTGTCGCCTTTACGCGTGTGCGTCGGCGAGAACGCGGCACCATCTGGGCCGTAGAGCAACCCTTTGAGTAGCGCGGGTGTATCGGCGCGCGTGCGGGCGGCGCGCTTGCGGGGGCTTTCGGTCAGGATGGAGTGGACCTTGTCCCAGATAGCGCGGTCGATGATGGCGTCATGCTCGCCGGGATAACTGTTGCCCTTGTGGACGGCTTCGCCAATGTAGGCGCGATTATTGAGCAGGCGGTACAGGTATTTCTTGTCGATCCGATTGCCACGGCTGGTCAGAATACCGTGCGCCGCCAGTTCCCGTGCCAACAAGGTGCCCGATCCGATTTCGATGAAACGCGCGAAGATCCAGCGGACATTGGCAGCATCGGCTTCCTTGATGATCAGCTTGCGGTCCTTCACTTCATAGCCCAGTGGCGGCACGCCGCCCATCCACATGCCCTTCATCCGGCTGGCGCGGACCTTGTCCCGAATACGTTCCGCCGTCACCTCGCGCTCAAATTGGGCGAACGACAGCAGGATGTTCAGCGTCAACCGTCCCATGGACGTTGTGGTATTGAAGGACTGGGTGACCGACACGAAGGTGACGCCATTCCGGTCAAACACCTCGACCAGCTTGGAAAAGTCCATCAGCGACCGCGACAGGCGGTCGATCTTGTACACGACAACCACGTCCACCAGCCCATCCTCGACATCAGCTAGCAGGCGTTTCAGGCCGGGGCGTTCCAGCGTGCCGCCAGAGATGCCGCCATCGTCGTATTGATCCCGCACCAATACCCAGCCCTCGGATCGCTGGCTGGCAATGTACGCCTCGCAGGCCTCTCGCTGGGCGTGGAGGCTGTTGAATTCTTGCTCAAGACCCTCCTCGGATGATTTCCGGGTGTAGACAGCGCAACGCAGCTTCCTGACGATTGGTTTGGTCATGCGCCTCTCCGGTGGTTTTTCAGGCCAAAGAACACCCAGCCGTTCCAGCGCGTGCCGGTGATCGCGCGGGCAATGGCCGACAGCGATTTGTAAGGGCGGCCCTGCCAGTCGAAGCCGTCAGAAGTGACGGTGACGAGATGCTCAATGCCCTGCCATTCTCGGATCAGCCGTGTTCCGACGATAGGTGTCAGGTCGGCGCGGATGCGGCTCTTCTTGCGATCGCCCCCGTCCAGCTGTTCGCCGAGGGTTTCCAGTCGCCGGATCGTGTCCGGCTTCAGGCCGCCATAAGCCAGTTCCTGGATGCGGTAGGCCAACCGGCTCTCGAGATAACGACGATTGAACGGCGGCGGCTCACTGTCGAACAGGTCGCGCCATTGTTGCTTCAGGTCTGGCGTCGACGTGGTCTTGAGCGCGGCCAGGCGCGCGGGAATGGGATCTTGTTTGGTCATGCATTTCTCCGTTGAGTTGGAGTTGCATGACGCCATTCGTCGGCCGGATAGTGTAGGTAACTTTCTCTAATATTGTCAGATACTTCCGCTCGGTCCCGCATCCGCAAGCGAACCAGTCCGAGAGCCAGCATCCCGCATAGGTCGGAGCGGCGTTCCGCTGGGGTCATCTGGTCGGGCGGGAATGGGTTGGGTCGTTTCATGTATTGGGTAACCTTGATTGGTCGTGTCGTTACCAATCAAAAGCCATCCCGAAGCCCCTTTTGGGACATGCCGCACCCTGTGCTGGCCATTACGTGTGAACACATAGTGAACATACCCTATTGCGAAAGAAAGTCTCGTCAACGATGATCAAAGGCTAGAGCAGGCAGAGAGCAAGCAATCGTTGAGGTAATTTCATGGCACGCAAAGCAAGTCCGATCGGTCCCAATATCCTGGCGTTGATCGAAGAGGCGCGCATTGACCTTACCCGAGCAGCACAGTCCGTTCGGAAATGCGTCAATCCCGTTCCCAATTGCGCAACAGGCCATCGCAATTTCTAATTCAGAATATGACGCCACGTTTGCAGACTGCAGAGTAAATAAGCGTTTTCGGAGACTTATATGGTACGTGCCCCAGCCAAAACCTGCCCGAATCTCTCTCGATTGCTCAATGACGCAGAGCCGTCATTGCTATCTGCATTTTTACGTAGCAGGTCATTCGAGAGGCTGGACTGGCTGGAGAACTACCAGTTCGAGCCTGATAGCCTGGAAGGTCCTGCTACCGCCAGCAAAATGCTGCATCAGGAAAACAAGGACCGCTTGGGGCCACTAGAGTCGGAGGCCGCGCGCATTGCCACCCTCATCGCGGACCGAGGTCAATTCGTGCTCGAAGGCTTGGCCAAGGCGAAGCTCGAACCGGAGCGCTCCCGGGAACTCATGAACCAGCGGGATCAGCTTGCGCGCAGCCTTTGGGCCTTCACTCGCGAACAGAGCCTGTTCGAAGCGGCCGAAAACAGCCTGCACCTGCGCATGTACCGTCGCTACGACAAGCACTATCAGACGTTTATGGCCGATCCGTCCACGGACGGTGGTCCTGACGCTGGCAGCGAAATACTCGATGCGCTGCTTTCCCAGCTGAATACCGAGCTGGATCGAGGAGACGGATATAGCATTGACCGGTTCGACATTCCGGAGGATGGGGACGAACCGGCTGCCGAGATGTATCTGCTATTTCACCCCAACCCTCCGACCAGCGTTCGAGAGATTGATGATTCCGGCAATCGGTCCCGCATCTATTTCCGACCGCCGGGTGAAGCGATGATCGTCTACACGCCTTCGACAGGTCGGGTTCATGTTCGGGCAGGCAACAGAACCTTACGCCACACCATCGCCGAGCGGTTCATTGAGACGGCTTTGGATCAGACGTATTCGAACCAGCCGGTCGATTTTCAGGCGTACGATATCTCGCAATTCCTGAACGGGTTTCATCTGGAAACGCCTGAACTGGAAGACGCAGTAATCCTACGTGCTCAGGTGATCCGTGCTGAAATCAGCGTTGTTAATTTGGCAAATCGCCTTTCTCTATCGACGACGATAAATCAAAACTTATCTACAATTATTGGTGGTCAGCCCGGTCTTGACCGCATTTTCTCCCGCGCCGTCGCGATCCGCTTTGTGGAAATTGCAGTCAGGTATCGCCGCGCCGGCGTATCACATGAGAAAACACTCAATTTCACTTTGACCGACCGAAACACAAGCAGCCTGCTCAGCTTGGACGATCATTTCGAGCGCGTACTCGGTCACCGGTTGCTTCGGCGTTGGAACATCATGCGGGAGGGGCGCGCCCCGAGCGCTGATGAAGGCATGGCCATTGTGCCTGCACTGCTCGCCATCTGGGACATCGGCGCCGACAGGATCGCAGGCGCATGGCTGCTGGATCGCGGAATCGATCCGGCTCTTCTGACAGAATTGGGTTTCCTTGTGCCCGCGGGCTGGGAAGGCGACGACCTGATCGATGACGAAGACGGAATTGGCCCGGTTGCGGCAGAAGTCGTTGCACAACCGGACGAGGTCGCTCTCAAAGTCGCAGAGGGCCATGTTACCCCCAGTGGTGGCAGTCCAGATCGTTATAGAATTTATCGTGTGCGCGATGGCTGGGTCGAGGAGCATCTTCGCGCCCGATTGGCAGATACGCTGGATGCGCCTGCCATCGAGGAATTGAATAAACATCTGCAGTATCTTGGCACGCTCGAGATCGACAACCGGGATGTTCCGATCTACCTGGCTCGCAGTCTGGACCAGGAAAAAGTCAGGGCGTCGGTCGACGGAGAGCTAAGGGCACGCAGCAGCCTTGGGATTGGGCTGGTGCTGCAGGCTGGAAACGCGGCGGGGGCGTGCCTTGCTGCGAATGTTCTGACGCCTCTTGCCGATCACATGGAAGCCGACGAACCGGAAATCACCTTGGTTGCGGACAAGCTCAAGGCCATCTTTCGACGCGACCAATCTCTCGCGCGAGGCGGGCTGACCGTGCAGCTTGAACGCACTGGCGAAAATTCCGGAACGCTTTTTGTGCCGGGAAAGGGATCCATCGACATATCGGGTGAACAGAGGCTGCTCGTCGTTCAGCGGCTTGTGGACGCCCACAATAATGGCCCCGCACCAATCGTAACAGCAGATCTTATTTCAGGCATTGAGGACCAATCATTGTCCAACATTTTTGGGTCTGTGCTTTGGAAAAAGCTCAAGGCAGACTTTGTCCGATCTCCGAAACGTAAGTGGTGGGAAATCGCGATCTGAGATCAACTCCGATCCGGCTCCGTTCCGAGGTCTGACGAACTCCGATTCTTGCGTCCAATAGGAGTGCTCCACAGCAAAGAGGAGCACTTCCAATGCCGACTCCCGACACTTCTCGCCAGCCAGCCCAGACGAACTGGACCGGTGGCGCCAAGACGAAACCCACCCCTTTCAGCCCCGAATGGCGCTGTACGCGTTGTGACAAGCTGCTCGGTGTCTGCCGGGACGGCCGCATGCATCTGCGTTTTGCGCGAGGGCACGAGTATTTCGTGGGCTTTCCGGTTCAGGCCACGTGTCGCGGCTGCGGCACGCTGAACCAGGCGCAATCACCCGCGCGCTGAGGCGCGCATCTCACCAATTTCCTGAAATCGCAGAGACGCACGACGTCCTGACCTGGCCACGACAAGGCGCTGGACGCCTGGCCGCAAGGCAGGCGTCCAATGTCCATCGCGTGGCACGAGATCCGTGATCACCTCATGTTGTCTTCTTCAACTCTCGAATTTCAAAGTAACTTCGAAGCGCTTCGTCGCAACAGCGAACCGCTCGCACATTTCGCTGATCCGGCCTCATTGCTGGACACGCTGCACGTCAGTGGCCGCGGCCCAGCTGAGAAAAACCGGCTGCTGGTTGCACTGGTCAGGGTCGCGCAGTCAGGCGACGCAACATCCGATTGTGCCCTGACGTTGATGCTGCTGGCGCTCTGGCCGGGGCTGGATGCCGTTCGGCGCAGATCGATCTGGCGCAAGGTCGGCACCGGCGATGAGGTTGCATCAGAAATCCTTGCACGAGCTTCCGAGGCCATTCGTGGTCTGGATCCGCAGCGGGTCAATTGGATCGCGGCAACCATCCTGCGGAACATCGAGCGGGACCTGATCAGAACGCGCCAACGCGAGGACAGGCGCCAGAGCCTCCGCAGTGAGGCCGATCCCGACGAAATCCCGGCCGACGGTGAAGTGCTGTCGGCTGACGCCATTCCCGAACTGCTCCACCGCGATCTGGTCCGCATCATCGGCACGGAAGCGGATCTGGTGATCCGTGTGGCCATCGACGGTTTCTCCCAGGCCGAGGTCGCGTCCGAGATGGGGCTGTCCGAGGCGGCGACGCGCAAACGCTATCAGCGGGCGACTCGGCGTCTGCGCGACGTCCTGCAAGAATTTCGCTGACCGGATGTCCCGATCCCTGCGGCGCGGTGGCTTTTCCCATTCAGACGCCACCGCGCGCCCCACTCAAACCGAAAGTCGACCAGCATGATCCGCAAAGCCGACCTCTTGTCCGCAGACCTCAAGCGCATCCCCGGCCTCTACCGCCGCTGGGAGTTGCCGGAAATCCTGCAGAACCAGCGTGCCTACCGCATCGAAAATGCCGGTGCCCATCAGGACGGGACGCCACTCGTGGCGGTCTACGCCGATGCGGGCCAGCCGGACGACCTGCACAACGCCTCAATCAAGGACGCCGAAGCGGCCTCGGTTCCCGGTGGGACGATGTCGCGGCGGCCTGAGTAAAGGGGAAAGGAGGAGACATGTTCATGGAAACCACACCCTTTATCACGGTTCGCGCCAGCCGACCGCTGTCCGAGCTCGCGTTCTGCGCCTGGGTGGCGCAAGCCGTTCCCGGCGACCGGCTGGAATACCATCGCGGCTTTCTGGTGCTCGACGTCTTCCCGATGTTCTCAAAACTGTCGGATGCGGCGCGGGCCGAATTGAGCAGGCTTGGATCGCGGGCCTTCTGGGCCGCTGAACTTGGTCTCGTGCATCTCGTGCAGGAGCGCGTGGGCCCGGATCAGTTCGCCTACATCGCCGTCGCCCGGCCCAAGCCGAAGGCCGCTGCCGTCTCGCTGTCCGAGCTGCTGCTCGCCGAACAGGGGCAGCCCGGCCACGCCACCGGTTCGAGTGGCAGGGCTGCCGCGTGATGCCTGCATTCCAATCCTTTTTCACCGATCACGGAGACCATTTCATGCCATTCCCCGAGAACACCCCAACGCCGGACGATCTACCGTCCCTCAGCGCAGCCGAAATCGCGGCGCTGCCGGTCGAGTTGCTGGCGATCCTGCAGCGCGAGATCGACGAGCGTCTGAAGCGCGACAGGGCCGCCAAGACTCGCTTCGATGCTGGACTGGCCGTTCGCTACTCCACTCGCGCCACCGAGGAACGCCAAGCCGCAGACAAAGACACCGGCACCGCCCGGTTCGACGACGGCGATTTCACCGTGGTCGCTGATCTGCCGAAACGGGTGGATTGGGATCAGGATCGGCTGGCCGATATGGTCGCGCGGATCCGCGATGCCGGGGACGATCCCTCCGAATATGTCGATCTCGCTTACAAGGTGCCAGAGCGCAAATACGCGGCTTGGCCCGAGGCGATCCGCGCCGGTTTCGAGCCCGCACGCACGGTGCGGCCCGGCACGCTGAAGGTCGAGATCCTAGCGCAGGGGGCCGACCAGTGAGCCTCCCCATCATCAGCGCCGATCAACGACTGTCCGAGCCGCGCGGCATCAAGGGCTGCATCTTCGGCAAGAGCGGAATTGGGAAAACCTCCCTTCTGTGGACGCTCGACCCCGACCGCACGTTGTTCATGGATCTCGAAGCGGGCGATCTGGCCATCGAGGGCTGG
Source organism: Thalassobacter sp. (assembly GCF_982993085.1). Taxonomy (NCBI): domain Bacteria; kingdom Pseudomonadati; phylum Pseudomonadota; class Alphaproteobacteria; order Rhodobacterales; family Roseobacteraceae; genus Thalassobacter; species Thalassobacter sp. The sequence continues at coordinate 68,487 of NZ_CEZFMW010000002.1, forward strand.
GCAGGTGACAGCATCCGGCCGCGCACATGGACGGAATGCCGGGATTTCGCGGTGTTCATCGGCGGACCCAACCCGGCGCTTCGCGACGAGCAACCCTATAGTCCGGCGCATTATGCCGCCGTGTGCGAGCGCTTCGGCGATCCCGCAATACTCGATCGCTACGACACCGTTTTCGTCGACTCTATCACTGTCGCCGGGCGGCTGTGCTTCGGCTGGTGCAAGGGCCAGCCCGAGGCGCTGTCGGAGAAGACCGGCAAGCCGGATGTCCGTGGCGCTTACGGTTTGCACGGCCGCGAGATGATCGGCTGGCTCACTCACCTGCAGCACACGCGGGCCAAGAACGTCTGGTTTGTCGGAATTCTCGACGAGAAGCTCGACGACTTCAATCGCAAGATGTTCCAGCCGCAAATCGACGGCTCCAAGACCGGACTCGAGCTGCCGGGGATCGTCGATGAGGTGATCACCATGGCTGAGCTGACGTCCAACGGCGGTGATCTGTACCGGGCCTTTGTCTGCCAGACGATCAATCCGTGGGGTTTTCCGGCCAAGGATCGCTCGGGCCGTCTGGACCGGGTCGAAGAGCCTCATCTCGGCCGCTTGATGGCGAAGATCCGGACAGCTGCGACGCCTCCATCAGAACGGCTGACCTACGCCCCGCCGCCCGCCGATCCGGCGGCCGACAACCAATCCCAACCGCAATCCTGAACATAGAAGGAGGTTCCCCATGGGTTCCTGGAACGATTTCAACGACGCGCAAAGCAACACCAACCTCATCCCCAAGGGCACGCTGGCCAAGGTACGCCTGACGATCCGCCCCGGCGGCTTCGACGATGCCTCGCAGGGCTGGACCGGCGGCTATGCGACGCGCGGCTCCACTGGCGCGGTGTACCTGAACGGCGAGTTCACCGTGACTGAGGGCCAATATGCCCGGCGCAAGATCTTCACGCTGATTGGCCTCTACAGCCCCAAGGGGCCCGACTGGACCAACATGGGCCGCAGCCTGGTGCGCGGCATGCTGAACTCGGCGCGCGGGATTTCCGACAAGGACATGTCGCCCGAGGCGCAAGCCGCGCGGCGCATCAGCGGTTTCGCCAATCTCGACGGCATCGAGTTCGTCGCCCGCATCGACATCGGCACCGATGCCGGCGGCGACGACAAGAACGAGATCCGCAGCGCGGTCACGCCGGATCACCGTGACTATGCGCAGATCATGGGCACGGCGCCTCTTCAGTTCAGCGGAAGTGCCCCGCAGCAGGATAGCGCCGCCACGCCTTCGTCCAATCCGCCAGCAGCCAACCCCGGTGCTCCCGGGCGGCCGAGCTGGGCTCAGTAAGGGGGTTCGGTCATGCGCCTGCGTCCCCGCCAGAAAACCTTTGTCGAGCGCAGTGTGGCTGCGCTTGGCCAAAGCGGCAACACGCTCGGCGTGGCACCCACCGGCGCGGGCAAGACGATCATGCTCTCGGCGGTCACCGGCGAGATGATTGGTGATGGCGCCAAGGCCTGTGTGTTGGCGCATCGCGACGAGCTCACGGCGCAGAACCGCGCCAAGTTCCAGCGTGTGGTGCCGGAGGCATCCACCTCGGTGATCGACGCCACCGAGAAATCCTGGGGCGGCGATGTCACCTTCGCCATGGTGCCCACATTGGCGCGGGCGCCGAACCTCGCCGACATGCCACGCCTCGATCTGCTCGTGATCGACGAGGCGCATCACGCGGTGGCGGACAGCTACCGCCGCATCATCGACCGGGTGCGCGATGCCAATCCCGACGCGAGGGTGTTCGGGGTGACGGCAACGCCGACCCGCGGCGACCGCAAGGGACTGCGCGAGGTCTTCGACAATGTCGCCGACCAAGTGCGTCTGGGTGAGTTGATTGCCTCGGGCCACCTGGTGCCGCCGCGCACCTTTGTCATCGATGTTGGCGTGCAGGAGGAATTGAAATCGGTCCGAAAGACCAGTGCGGATTTCGACATGACCGAGGTGGCCGACATCATGGATCGCGCGCCAGTCACCGACGAGGTGATCCGCCACTGGCGTGAGAAGGCGGGCGACCGGCAGACCGTCGTGTTCTGCTCCACCGTCGCCCACGCGGAACATGTGACCGAGGCGTTTCGCGCGGCGGGGATCACGGCTGCGCTGATCCACGGCGATCTGCCGGCCGAGACCCGCAAGGCCATACTCGCCGACTACGCGGCAGGCGTCATCCGCGTCATCATGAACGTCGCTGTGCTGACGGAGGGCTGGGATCACCCTCCCACCTCTTGCGTCGTGCTCCTTCGGCCCAGTTCCTACAAATCTACCATGATCCAAATGGTCGGGCGCGGGCTGCGCACGGTTGATCCGGAGGAGCATCCCGGCATCGTCAAGACCGACTGCGTGGTGCTAGATTTCGGGACATCGAGCCTGATCCACGGCACGCTGGAACAGGATGTCGATCTGGACGGCAAGATCGGCACTGGTGAAGCCCCCACTAAATTCTGCCCGACCTGCGAAGCAGAAATTCCGCTCGCCACCACCGAATGCCCGCTCTGTGGTGAGGTGTTGCTGCAGGATGCAGGCGAAACGGGCGCGGAGGCAGTGCCACTCTCGGGCTTTGTCATGACCGAGATCGACATGCTGAAACGCTCCAGCTTCGCTTGGGTGGACCTCTTCGGCTCAGACGATGCATTGATGGCCACGGGCTTTACGGCGTGGGGCGGCATCTTCTGGATGGACGGCGTCTGGTACGCCATCGGCGGGGCCAAGGGCGAGCGGCCACGCTTGCTGGGCGTCGGCGAACGCACCGTCTGCCTCGCGCAGGCCGACGACTGGCTGAACTCCCACGAGAGCGATGAAAGCGGCTTCAAGACCAAGGCGTGGTTGCGCCAGCCACCGACCGACAAGCAGCTGAAATACCTGCCGCCTGAGTGCCGGCACGACTTCGGCCTGACGCGCTACCGCGCCTCGGCGCTGATGACCTTCGGCTTCAACAAACGGGCCATCCAAGCCGCCGTAAACGCGGTGGCCGGATCCGAACGGAGAGCGGCATGACCCATGACATCTTCACATCACATCACGGCCGAGGAGCGGCAGCGTCTCTGGCATCCGCGTGGCACGCTCTGTGCTGTCTGCCGGCAACCCACGCGTGGTTTTGGCTGGCGCGATCCACACCGGTCGAAGCGGCCCCGGCCATCGGCCTGGTTCTGCTCGATGCCCTGCCAGGGCTTCTGGACGCGTTTGGCGCGGGAGCGTTTTGCCATGGTTGATCTGACCGAAGAGGAACGCGCCGCCGTCACCGCCACCATGAAACGCGTCGCACTGCTGATGGACGAGATCGGCTGGCAGACAGCCTTCGCCGATCTGACCGAGGCACAGGTGCGCGCCCTGATCGAAGAGGCCGTCGAGGGCTTCCGTGAGGCCATGTCCGATATCGCCCGGGTCCAGACACCGGAGGTGCCATTCTGATGCTGGACTTCAATCACCGGCCCTCCACAGCCGAGCGGATCAACGCACTGGTCGACGCAGCCCTCATTGCCGAGCGCCAGGCCACGCCGCCCAGGACCTATCTTGGCGCGTCCCGCCTGGGCCACGCCTGCGAACGCGCGCTGCAGTTCGAGTTCGCCGGTGCGCCGAAGGATGGCGGTGCCGACTTCAGCGGACAAACGCTGCGGATCTTCGCCATCGGGCATCAGCTCGAGGATCTCGCGATACGCTGGCTGCGCGCAGCCGGGATCGATCTGGTCACCCAGAAACGCGATGGCGGCCAGTTCGGCTTCTCCGTCGCGGGCGGTCGCATCCGTGGGCATGTCGATGGGATCATCGCTGATGCCCCGGCAGCATTTGGTCTGCGCACCCTGGCGCTTTGGGAATGCAAGACCATGAACGCGAAGAACTGGCGCGCCTGCGTGAAGGACGGCGTGACGGTCTCCAAGCCCGTCTATGCCGCCCAGATCGCGATCTACCAAGCCTACATGGAGGCCTCGGTGCCCGGAATATCGTCCGCACCGGCGCTGTTCACCGCGATCAACAAGGACACGGCCGAGCTGCACCACGAGCTCGTCCCCTTCGATGCTGATCTGGCGCAGCGCATGTCCGATCGCGCCGTGCGGATCCTGCAGGCCACAGATGCTGGCGAGTTGCTACCGCGGATAGCTTCCAATCGCGACTTCTTCGAATGCCGGTTCTGTGCCCATGCCGAGCGGTGCTGGGGGCTGGCCACATGACCGACGAGCCCACCGACCCAACCAACCCCGAGCAGGACCCGACCATGCGCGACGACACGACGCCCGATGAGATCAAGGAGAACATCGTCCATTTCAACCCGTGGCGCGATTTCAACGACGCGGCCCCGCAGATCGACGTCTTCGGCGACGAGCCCGATCCCGAGCAGATCGCCCAGTTCATGCAGGTCGTCTTCGGCTACTGCGAAGGCCTGATTCCGGTCCGTAGTTTCATTGACAAAGGCCAGGGCATCGATGGCCGCCCGCATAACATCTGGCTGGAAGCGGATCAGGCCGCGCCCGAAAAGATGGCGACCTTCGCCACATGGGCCTCGCGGGAGGGGGCAGCGGTCTACGTAATTCCCGGCACCGTTGCCGCGTCCGGCCAGGCCAAGGCCGCCGAGATCTTGCAGATGCAAACCGTGGTCGTCGACCTCGACACCGGCGATATTGCCGCAAAGCGTGCCCATCTGGAGCGCCACCTCGGCGCACCGACCATGGTGGTTGAAAGCGGTGGTGTGACGCCCGAGGGGCAGCGGAAAGCGCACGTGTGGTGGACACTGACCGAGCCTGCCGAGGGTGACGACATCCGCCATGTGACCCGACTGCGCGGCGACATCGCGGCCAAGGTCGGTGGCGACATGCATTTCCGCTCGGCCCACCAGCCGATCCGGGTGGCAGGCAGCGTTTATTACAAGAACAGCCTGAAAACGCAGGTGCGGATCGTCGAGCTAAACGCCGACCGCGAACGCGACCTGGCCGAGTTCATGGAGGCCGTGACCGACATGCCGCCCGCGCCGGGCGTGTCCCTGCAACCCGAGTTCAGCCATCCCGACAAACCGGCGATGGACGATGTGCTGGTCACCCCGGTGCGCGAGGGGGCGCAGGACGATTGGTCCCGCTTCGAGGGCGCATCTGCTGCGATCGGGTATTTCATCCGTATGGTCCACGAGGGCCGGATGACAAAGGACGAGGGCTGGGAAGGCATCTGTGGCTACAACGCCGCCATGCTGCGGCCGCAGTGGCCGGTGGAACGGCTCAAGCGCGAGTCCGAGCGGCTCTGGAACCTGCATGTCGAGAAATACGGACTGCCCCTGATCCGTCTGACCAATGGTGCACCGGGGCCGGAGGACATGCCTGCCTTCACGCTCGGCGCGCTGCTGGACGACCAGAGCCCCATGCCGCAGGACATCATTGCGCCGCGCGTGCTGACGCCGGGCGGGCTGCTGGTGCTGGGTGGCGCGCCCAAGGTTGGCAAAAGCGACCTGCTGATCTCCTGGCTCGTGCACATGGCCGCAGGCGTGCCGTTCCTCGGCTTCACCCCGCCGCGGCCTCTACGGGTCTTCTATCTGCAGGCCGAGATCCAGTATCACTATCTGCGGGAACGCTTGAAGCAGATTGCCCTGCCGCCAGAGGTGTTGGCCGCCGCGCGCGATACCTTCGTCGCCACGCCCAAGCTGAAGATGCTGCTCGACAACGAAGGCAGCGTGCGGGTCGCGCGCGCCGTGCAAAACGCGTTCCCGGATGCACCGCCGGACATTCTCTGCGTCGACCCGATCCGGAACCTCTTTGACGGCGGGCCCGATGGCGGCGGCGAAAACGACAACACCGCCATGATGTTTTTCCTGAAGGAACGGGTCGAGGTGCTGCGCGATCATATCGACCCCGACTGCGGGGTGATCCTGATCCACCACACCAAGAAGCTCAGCAAGCAGCAGGTGAAGGACGATCCGTTTCTCGCGCTCTCCGGCGCCAGCGCGCTGCGCGGGTTCTATACCTCCGGCTTGATCCTGCACCGGCCCGACGAGGATTGCTCGCAACGAAAGCTGGAGATCGAGCTGCGCAATGGCCCCGCGTTGCCGCCAAAGGTGATCGACAAGGTCGGCGGCCAATGGGTCGAGATCAACCCGATGAACGAACGGTTGGTGCGCCAGGAGGTTGGCGCGAAGCATGACGCCGAGCGTGTGCGCAAAGGCGAGGTTATCGTCAACATTCTCGATCGCGAAGCGCGTGCGGGGCGGATGTACACGATGACGCTGTTCGCCGAATCTTTTGAGAACAAAAGCGGCCTCAGTGGGCAGACAACCATTCGGGACCGGCTGAATGTGATGACGACCAAGGGGGTGATCAAGTTCGTCAAAGGCGACGCGGCGAGCGATCTCGGCCTGGCATCTGACCGCAGCAAGTACGGCTATCTCTGTGTGGAATACATGGAACTGGCGACCGATGGTGAAAAGGTCGATCCGGACACCGGCGAGGTTGGCCAAGCTTATGTTCCTGTGCGCCCCAGCCACTACAAATGCCCGCAGACTGGAGCCCTGTTGCCGGTCGAAAACCCCGCCATCTGGGTCTATCCGGAAGGGGGTGACGCATGATTTTTCCGCTCCGGATCCATTCCGAAATCTGGCGTCCAAATTCCGAAATCTGGCCAGATTTTGCGAAATCTGAAATCCTGGCGAAATCTGGAATCTGGCTTTTTCCATTTAGTTTCAGAGACTTGGAAGGTCCTTTCCAGATTTCGGAAGGGTGTTTCCGAAATTTGCTCCGCAATCTGGATTTGGTCAATAAAATCAGTGTCCTACGCCAGATTTCAGATTTCAGAAAAGTCCCCCCTAAAGGGGTAGGTGTCCTCCCCGCTACAGGCGGGGAGAGCCACCACCTACCCCTGGGCAATTTCTCGGGTCGCAGTCTGACCCGTTCCACCCCTCGAGCAGCCAATCACAAAAGGAGAAAGCCCATGGCGGACCAGACCATGACCAACCCCAATCAGAACGCCGTCCGAAATGTGCCGCCCGCGCTTAACGGCCAGCGCACATTGCTGGCGCTCGATCTTGGCACAACCACGGGCTGGGCCTTGCATGGCGCCGAAGGGCTGATCACCAGCGGCACAGCATCGTTCCGCAACGGCCGGTTCGATGGCGGTGGGATGCGATACCTGCGCTTTACGAACTGGCTGGGCGAGTTGGAGCGGTTGTCCGGTCCTATCGCCGCCATCTGGTTCGAGGAGGTCCGTCGCCACGCGGGCACGGATGCAGCGCACGTCTACGGGGGGCTGATGGCGACGCTGACCGCATGGGCCGAGATGCGCGGGGTGCCTTATCAGGGCGTGCCTGTCGGGACGATCAAGCGTCACGCCACTGGTAAGGGCAACGCCAACAAGGACGCCATGATCGCCGCCGTCCGGGCGCGTGGCTTCAGCCCGGCCGATGACAATGAAGCTGACGCCATCGCGATCCTGCTCTGGGCCATGGAAACCCACGGAGGTGCGCAATGACCGGCATGCGCTTCACGCCCAAGGGATATGGCGGGCATCGCCGCCAGCCCGACGAGGTCAAACGGGATGGTTGGAAGGAACAGGGACTGCTCGCCGTTGCAATCGACGATGACCGGCTGACCTGGCCCGAACGGGAATTGGTGCGCCAGCTTGGCGAGCGCCTGTATGGCAAGCGGGAACGGGAGGCGCGCCATGGGTGAGTGGACCACAGCGCGCGTGAAGGACCGTTTGGAGAGTGCGGCCGATGTCTTCCGCACCTTGCCCGGCGTCATGCCCCAGGGCTTCTTCAACGCCTGGCCCGAGTATTTCCACAGCTTCGCGGACAAGGTCGGACAGGAACCGCAGATGCGTCGCCCCCGGCCGGGTCCGCGCCAGATCTCTGAGGCCGAGGAGGCATTGCTCTGGCTGCGCTGGCTGGAGCGGGATGATGCCCGGATCGTCTGGCTGCGTGCCGAACGCACGCCGTGGAAACCGATCTGCTGGGAGATGGGGATCAGCCGCCCGGCGGCCAACCGCCATTGGCAATACGGCCTCGCGCTGATCACCTGGCGGCTCAATGGGCGCGTACCGCCTTTGAAGCGGTCACGGCGTTTCGTGGTCGAGAACGCGAACAACCTGTCAAGGAAAATCGTCCTGTGACAGAATTTTCAGTGAGACATCGCAAAGGGTTACAGTTTCCGGCTGAGAGGCTACAAATTGGATATACTCGGGAGAGGCGCGTGCGGGACGACCTGCGGCGCTGGCTTCCGGGGTCCAACCAAGGGTCCAGATGGGATCCAAAGGGCTAACCCACTGAATTCGCGGGTCCTTCTGGGCCCCAAACGTATACGGGGGGGCGAGGCGCGCAATATCGCTAGCGACAGGGCCCGTTTTTTGGGAAGCCACCCCAGCGGGTATCCACCTGTGATCTGACAAAAACCACAATTAAACAAACCCTTGGAGCTGGATGCCTTGGCCGCCGCTGGACCCTTCGTGGAGTCCAAGCTTATTGCTGGTGTCCGGAGTCCAAGTTTGACTGCCCAGTTCGACGACACCTCCTCCCAGCAGTGCCGTCGAACCCGCTCAGTATCGAGCGTAATGACGTCGACTGGAGCATATCGCACAGCCGCATCCCCCTCCCATCGCGATGACCCGAGGATAAAGCGCGATCGTGCCAACTACCACGGCTGGCTGCCAAACCAAAATGCTCAATAGATAGGCCCGAAGAAATGACCCTGAGCTTTGCCCCTGACGCAATCGAGACTTGGCCGCTTGCAAAGCTGCAGCCTTATGCGAAGAACGCAAAGATGCATGGCGCGGATCAGGTCGCAAAGATCGCGGCCAGCATGGCCGAGTTTGGCTGGACCGTTCCGTGCCTGGTCGCGGACGACGGAGAATTGATCGCAGGCCACGGCCGTGTGCTTGCCGCCACGCAGCTGGGGCTGCGTGAGGCCCCCGTGATCGTGCTGGGACATCTGAGCGAAGCACAGCGTCGGGCCTACCGGATTGCGGACAACAAACTGACGGAACTAGGGTCCTGGGATGAAGCGTTGCTATCGGCTGAGTTGAATGACCTGCTGGCCGAGGACTACGACCTGTCGCTCATCGGATTCGATGATGCCGAGCTTGAGGTGTTGCTGGCCGGTGAGGTCGACCCTGAAACAGCATCCCGCGAGGGCGAGGACGATGTTCCCGAGCCGCCCGAGGCCCCGATCAGCCGTGCGGGTGATCTATGGGTGCTTGGAAAGCATCGACTGCTCTGCGGGGATGCCACCGTGGCTACAGATGTCGAGCGTTTGCTCGGTGATGTGAAACCGCAGCTGATGGTGACCGATCCGCCTTACGGCGTCGACTACGATCCCGGCTGGCGCAACAAGGCAGGAGCCGCCGCCACAAAGCGCACCGGCAAGGTGCTAAATGATGACCGCGCTGACTGGCGCGAGGCTTGGGCGCTCTTCCCTGGCGATGTGGCCTATGTCTGGCATGGCGCGCTGCATGCGACCACTGTTGCCGATAGCCTCGAGGCCTCCGGCTTCAATATCCGGTCCCAGATCATCTGGGCCAAGGATCGCTTGGTGCTGAGCCGCGGTGATTATCACTGGCAGCACGAGCCGTGCCTTTATGCTGTGAAGAAAACCGGCAAGGGCCACTGGGCGGGCGACCGCAAACAAACGACGCTATGGCAGATCGCGAACAAGGATCAGGACGTGGAAACCGTACACGGCACCCAGAAGCCCGTCGAATGTATGCGCCGTCCGATCCTGAACAATTCCAGCCAGGGCCAAGCTGTCTACGAGCCTTTTATGGGCTCGGGCACTACGCTAATCGCGGCGGAAACCACGGGGCGGGTCTGCTACGGGATTGAACTTAATCCGGCGTATGTCGATGTGGCTGTTCAACGGTGGCAGCAGTTTACTGGCAAGCACGCTGTTCTTGAAGGCGCCGGGACCAGTTTTGATGATCTGCGCTCAGAGCGGGGTAGCCAATGAAGCAATCCCGTCTGATGTCATTTTGTGAAGCGATTGCGAATGTCACGGTTGGCTACGGCGTCGCTGTACTGACGCAGATCCTGATCTTCCCGATGTTTGGGCTGCACACGACGCTGGGCCAGAACTTGCAAATGGGGGCGGTCTTTACCGTCGTCAGCATCGTGCGGTCCTATGTGCTGCGGCGGGTGTTCGAGGCCATTCGGGTCCGAACGACAAAGCCGCCGCTCCAGACAAGCGACGGCTCTGTTCGCGCAAGACTCCCTTACCGCCGTGACTTCGGCGGTGCAGCGGCGCGGGATCAGTCTTCGATACGATAGACGCGTCCGCGCGCATCCACCATTTCCGAGGTGATAGCGAGGCCAAGTTTTTTCTTGAGCGCGCCGGACATGGCGCCGCGCACCGTATGCGATTGCCACTCGGTGGCAGCGGTGATCTCTTCGATGGTCGCACCTTCGGGCCGACGCAGGAGGTCAATCACGATCTGCTGCTTGGTCTGGTGCGGGGGTGCAACGGTTGTTTTCGGTGTGGATTTCTGAGCCATATGTGTCTCCAGTATTTGAGGATCGCGACATGCGTCCTTCTACCGAGACAGGCCCCGCGAGTGCGGGGCGTATCTTGAGGTCTGTGCAGTTCAGACCAGACCGATGTCTTTCAGACAGGCGGCTGCGTCGATCAGTTGATTGGTGGGCACCTCGATGGTGATCGTCATGCTGTCGGCGTAGGCGCGAACATAAACGCCACCGTCGTCCATCAAGGCGCATTCGATCTCGTCAAGGACTGTGGTGATGCGGCTGCGATCGAATTGATCGGGCAGTTCACGAATTGCGATACGAATTGTGCTGGTTTCCATGGCGCTTACTCCGCGTGCTCGCCTTCGTTGAAGGCGCTGTCGGTGATGCGCTTCAGCAGGCTGGCGTAATGCTCAAGGGTGCCAACATGGCCCCAGTTGATTTCGTCGGGTTGGCAGTTGAAATGCTCGTCGCTGAGGCTCTGAAGCCGGGCGAGCATGTCGTCGATCTCGGCTTTCTTGCCCATGAAGGCCTTGATCGCAGCTTCGCGGTTCCGCGCGGCCTTTTCGGCGCGCAGTTGGTGGCGAGGCGTGGTGATCGGGTTCAATCGGGTCATCGTGGCGGCTCCTTGGTTTTGCGCGACCGCTGCGCTGCTTGATCGCGGTGGTGAGTTGCATCGTCTTCGTGAGACCACGTTCGCTCTACTTCGGAGGCTTATCAACGACATAAGCACATGATTTTGAATGATAATCGGAGCGCGCAATGGAGGGTTTGAGCGAGCGCCAATACGCCACCCGCGTTGGTCTTTCACGCGGTGCGATCCAGAAGGCCAAGGCGACAGGACGGCTGGTGCTGCACGAGGATGGCAGCATCAATGCGGTTGCAAGCGATGCAATGCGCGCTGAGGCAACCGACCCATCCAAAACCCGCAAGAAGCCGCAGCCAAGACGCAAGCCTGTGCCAGAGGCGGCTGTCTCGGCAGTGGGTGACACTCTGAAGGAACAAGGGCTTGAGGCTCCGGCAAATAGCGGTGGCACCACCTTTTTGCAGGCCAAGACGGCCAATGAAGTGCTGAAGGCGCAGGAACGTCGTTTGCGGCTGCAAAAGCTGAAAGGCGAGTTGATCGACCGGGCTCGCGCACTGTCGCTGGTTTTTCGGCTGGCGCGGCAGGAGCGTGATGTCTGGGTCAACTGGCCCGCGCGGGCGGCCGCGTTGATGGCGGCAGATTTGGGCGTTGAGCCCGCCGCAATGCAGAAAGTTTTGGAAAAACATGTCCGTGCCCAGCTCGACGATCTTGCCGAGGTCAAACCTGATCTCCGATGATGCGGACGATATGCCGGATTTCGATGGCGCGGCAGAAATCCTGCGCGCCTGGGGCGCGGGTCTCACGCCGGATGCGGACCTGACCGTGTCGCAATGGGCGGACCGACATCGGATGCTTTCGGGCCGCGCGTCGGCGGAACCTGGTCGGTATCGCACAGCGCGCACGCCCTATATGGCCGAGATCATGGACAGGCTTTCGCCTGGCGACCGGGCACAGCGGATCGTGTTCATGAAGGCGGCGCAGGTTGGCGCGACGGAAGCGGGCAACAACTGGATCGGCTTTGCGATCCATCAGGCGCCGGGGCCGATGCTCGCGGTCCAGCCGACCGTGGAACTGGCTAAGCGGAACTCAAGGCAACGGATAGATCCGCTGATTGATGAGAGCCCGGAGCTCCGCGAGAGGGTCAAGCCGGCGCGATCTCGTGACGCGGGCAATACGATGCTGTCCAAGGAATTCGCGGGCGGTATCCTGATCATGACCGGGGCAAACTCGGCCGTAGGGCTGCGCTCGACCCCGGCGCGCTACATTTTTCTCGACGAGGTCGATGCCTATCCGGCGTCCGCCGACGATGAGGGTGATCCGGTTACGCTGGCGGAAGCGCGTTCGCTGACCTTCGCCCACCGGCGCAAGGTGTTCTTGGTCTCAACCCCGACGATACGGGGGATGAGCCGGATTGAACGGGACTATGAGGCCAGTGATCAGCGCCGGTTTTTTGTCCCATGCCCGCATTGTGGCGCGATGCAGTGGCTCAAATTTGAACGGCTGCGCTGGCAGAAGGGGCAGCCGGAAACAGTGGAATATCACTGCGAGGGCTGCGAGGCGTCTATCGCGGAGCATCACAAGACGGCGATGCTGGAGGCTGGCGAATGGCGGGCAACCGCCACGGCGGCGGATCCAAATACCGTCGGCTATCACCTCTCGGCGCTCTATTCGCCCATCGGCTGGCTGAGCTGGGAACGGATTGTGCGGGCCTGGGACGCGGCTCAAGGGTCGGATGAGGCGATCAAGGCGTTTCGCAACACGATCCTTGGCGAAACGTGGGTCGAAACTGGCGAAGCGCCGGACTGGCAGCGTTTGGCGGACCAGCGCGAGACTTTGGAAGGAAGCATTGTTCCAGAGCGGGGCTTGTTCCTGACTGCCGGGGCGGACGTCCAAAAGGATCGGATCGAGGTCGATGTCTGGGCATGGGGCCGCGGGCTCGAAAGCTGGCTCGTCGATCACATTGTTATCGAAGGTGGGCCCAGCGACACTGCATGCTGGCAGCAGTTGACCAATTTGCTCGGCCAGACATGGGAGCATGCCTCCGGTAATCCGATGACCTTGGCCCGCCTCGCCATCGACACCGGCTACGAGACCAGCGCGGTATATGCTTGGTCGCGACAAGTCGGCTTCGCGCAGGTGGCCCCGGTCAAAGGCGTCGAAGGCTTCAATCGCGCGAGCCCGGTCACCGGCCCGACGTATGTGGACGCGACCGTCGCGGGCAAACGGCTACGGCGCGGAGCGCGGCTCTGGACCGTCGCCACCTCTACCTTCAAGACTGAAACCTATCGCTATTTGCGGCAGGACCGACCGACTAGGGAGGACATCGAGGCTGGGCATCCTTGCCCGCCTGGAACCATCCATCTACCAAAATGGGTGGACGGCGAGTGGTTGAAGCAATTCACCGCCGAACAACTTATCACGGTGCGTACCAAACGCGGCTTTGCTCGGCTTGAATGGCAGAAGCTGCGCGAACGCAATGAAGCTTTGGATTGTCGCGTCTATGCCCGTGCAGCCGCTTGGATATTGGGGGCTGACCGTTGGTCTGATGCGCGGTGGGCCGATCTGGAAGCACAGGTCGGAATCACAGCAGAGGATATGGCTGAGGACGGGGCGGGAAGCACCATGTCCTCTTCTCGTCGTGCAGGACAACAGCGGCGCACTGTACGGTCCAGTTACATGAGGTAAGCGATGCCGACAATCACAGAACTGCGCGCGCGCCGCGAGGCGCTCACGGCACAGCGATCCTCCGGCGTCGCTCGGGTCAGCTATGACGGCAAGACGGTGGACTATCGTAGCGTCGCCGAAATCGACCGGGCCATTGAAACGCTGGACCGTGAGATCGCTGCGGCTGAAGGACGGCGGATCGTGCGGCAGGTCTGCGTGACAACGGCCAAGGGGCTCTAACAAAAATGGGAATGTTCGACCTGTTCCGCCGCCGGGCCACCGGCGGTCCTGACGCTATGCGCGCCCGTCTAGAGGGAGCGATGGCCAAGCGCCGCCTGCGCGGTTGGAACCCGCCGCTCGAGAACATAAACGCGCTGGTTGCTTCTGGTGGCCCAAAGCTCCTGGCGCGCTCGCGGGAACTGGTCGTCACCAACGGCTACGCGGCGAACGCCTGTGAGGCCTTTGCCGCGAACCTCGTCGGCGATGGCATCAAGCCGTCGTCGCTCATCGCTGACGCGGCGCTGCGCGACCAGGTTCAGAAGCTCTGGCTCGCCTGGACGGATGAGGCGGATGCCGATGGGCTGACCGATTTCTACGGCTTGCAGGCCATGGTCGCTCGCGAGATGTTTGTCGCGGGCGAGTGTTTCGTGCGGATGAGGCCACGGCGGGCGGAGGATGGATTGCTGGTGCCGCTGCAGTTGCAGCTTCTGCAGTCGGAGATGCTGCCTTTCGAGAAGATCGAGACGGATCCGAACGGCAATCGCATCCGCTGCGGGATCGAATTCGACCTGATTGGGCGGCGGGTGGCCTATCACTTTCGCCGCCGCCATCCGGGCGACAGCACCGATCAGCGGGTGGCAGTGCCCGAAACGGTACGCGTGCCGGCCGACGAGGTGCTGCACATCTACCGCCCCATTGATGCGGGCCAGATCCGGGGCCTGCCACATATCGCCCCGGCCATGGTGCGCCTCTTTTTGCTGGACCAATATGATGACGCCGAGCTTGACCGCAAAAAGACGGCTGCAATGTTCGCGGGATTCATCACCAAGACCGCGCCTGAAGATCCGATGATGGGCGAAGGCGAAGCCGATCTTGATGGCGCCGCACTCGCCAGCCTTGAGCCTGGCACGATGCAGGTTCTGCTGCCGGGTGAGGATGTGAAGTTCTCGAGCCCGGCTGATGTTGGCGGCGGGTATGAGGCATTCCAGTACCGCACGTTGCTCGCGGTCTCGGCCTCGCTGGGGCTGCCCTATCACCTTGTCACCGGCGATGTCCGGCAGGCGAACTACTCAAGCCTTCGGGCCGAACTGGTCGAGTTCCGGCGGCGCATCGGTCAGTTGCAGCACGGAGTCATTGCCCATCAGCTTTGTCGCCCAATCTGGCGGCGTTGGCTGGAAACAGCCGTGCTCTCGGGCGCGTTGGAGGCAGATCCGGTTATTGCGTGGCCTGTGCAATGGATCCCGCCGCGTTGGGACTGGGTCGATCCGCTCAAAGATATTCAGGCGCAGGTGCTGGCGATGGACGCAGGCCTCACGTCACGCCGTAAGGTTGTCGAGGCGACGGGCTACGACATTGAAGAGGTCGATTGGGAAAATGCGTCGGACGCGAAACGCGCAGCAGACTTGGGCCTGACCTACCGCTCTGGCCCCGGTGAGACGCAGGGGGCACGAGCGACGCCGATGCGACAGCCCGACTCCAACGACGATACTGAGGCCGGCAATGGCGACGGTCCGAAAGGGACCGGTCGCAACAATCCACAGGAGTGATCTGATGAAAAGCTGGTACGAAATCCGCGCCCGGGGCACCGGGGCGGAAGTGCTGATCTATGACGAAATCGGCGCCTATGGCGTCACTGCAAAGGGTTTTTTGGCTGAACTCGGCGCGCTGCCCGACGGGGTTCCGATCGATTTGCGGCTCAATAGCCCGGGTGGGTCGGTCTTTGACGCCGTGGCCATCTTCAACGCCCTGCAGCGGCATGAGAGTGAGATCACTGTCTGGATCGACGGCATCGCGGCCTCTGCTGCGAGCTACATTGCCATGGCGGGCGACGAGATCGTCATGCCGGAAAACGCCTTCCTGATGATCCATGATCCATCCGGGCTAGTGATGGGCACGGCCGAAGACATGCGGTCCACAGCTAAAGCGCTCGATAAGGTCAAAGGCAGCTTGATCCAAGGCTATGCCGCGAAATCAAGCAAAACCGATGATGATATTGCCGCCCTGATGGCAGCGGAGACTTGGCTTGATGCTAAGGATGCGCTGGACTTTGGGTTCATCGACCGCATTGCCGAGCCTGTGAAAATCGCCGCCTCCTTCGATGTGGCGCGGTTCCGCAATGCTCCGCCTGAGTTGGCCGAAGCGGCGCGTGAAGGCGATGACCATTCCAACGGCGACGCCGACGATGGTGATCTTGGCCATGTCAAGCCCCTGACGGGTGAAGCTACGTCAATTGCTGTCACCCTTTCTGACGCGGATGGGGCGGGTTTGGGTGTTTCCGACGAGAACACCCGCCCATCCAGCCCGTCTGAGAGCAGTGTTGCGGTCGCCAACACTGCGCAGGATGCCGGTGCCATCCGTGCCGAGGCCATTGCCCATGCGCGGGCGGTAATCGATCTCTGCCGCCTTGCGGGCCAGCCACAGATGGCGGGACGCTTCCTTGAAGAGGATGCCAGCCTCGATGATGTCCGGAGCCGTCTTCTTGCCGCCAAGGCGGAGAACACCCCTGATATCACCGCCGCCCATGCCCAGCCTGGGCGCGCGGCTACCATAAATCCCTGGGGCGATGTGATCGCCCGTACTTTCAAGACGAAAGGATAAGCGTCCATGACCACGCTCACTGAAGGCAAACACGCGGGCGGCTTCCTCGTCTGGGAAGTCCTGCGCGATTACACCCGAGAAACCGTGACCATCTCCTCCGGAGCCGGAAAGCTCGCGCCCGGCACCGTGCTTGGGAAGATTACAACGGGCGGCAAATACACCGGGTTCACACCGACTGCGACGAACGGCAGTCAAAACGCCGCTGGCATTCTATGGGCCGGGGGTGACGCGAGTGACGCCGATGCCCCGAGCGTCGCGCTCCTGCGCGGCCCTGCCATCGTCAACCGCCACGAGCTCGTCTGGCCCGAGGGCGCGACCGAGGCCCAGATCACCGCGGCCACTAATGCGCTTGCTTCGCTCGGCATCATTCTGCGCTGAGCCTCTGAAATAAGGACCCCCACACATGGCAACCATGGACATCTTTGAAGGCGACGCCTTCAGCATTATCGAGCTCACCCGTGCACTTGAAAACATTCCCTTCAAACCGGCGATCCTCTCAGGCTCCGACCTCTTTGGCTCGCGCGGGGTGCGCCAGCGCACCGTGATGATCGAAAGCCGCGATGGTACGCTGTCGCTGATCCCGTTCTCGGAACGTGGTTCGGCCTATGAGCAACAAGTGCCAGAGCGCCGCGATATGCGCGCCTTCGTCTGCCGCCAGTTCAAAAAGCAGGATGTGCTTTGGGCCTCCGAGATCCAGGGCATCCGTGACTTCGGCTCTGATACTGCCACCCAACAGGTGCAAACTGAGGTCGCTCGCAAAATGGCGCGACTGCGCAACGACGCCGAGGCGACCTTCGAGTTCCACCTTTTCAACGGCATTCAGGGCCTGGTTAAGGACCCAAAGGATGGGGCCACGGTCATCAATTACTACACAGAGTTCGGCATCACGCCGGCGGCCGAGGTCGATTTTGATCTCGACAATGCAACCCCTGCCTCGGGGGCGCTACGCAAACGCTGCCAAGCGATGATCGAAAGCGTTGAGGACAGCCTTGGCGGGCTGGCCGCCGGTCAGGTGCAGCTCCGCGCTGAATGCGGCTCGGCCTTCTTCGCCGATCTCGTGGCGCACAAGGAGGTGCGCGAGACCTATCTGAATACCGCCGCGGCGGCAGATCTGCGCGGCCGCGTGGGCGAAGAGGTCAGCTTTGGCGGCATCACCTTCCGTCGCTATCGGGGCGGGCTTGGCTTCGGGGTGCCGACTGACAAGGCGTATTTCTATCCCGAAGGCGTCGAGGGGCTCTTCGAGATCTACTACGCCCCGGCCGACACGTTCGAGACGGTAAATACTCTGGGTCTGCCGCTCTATGCCCGCATGATCCCCGATCGCGATCGCGATGAATGGGTGCGTCTCGAAATCGAAAGCAACCCGCTGCCGATCTGCACCCGGCCGCAAGTCCTGCGCTCGGCCAAGCGCACCTGATGAGCGCCTTCGCTGATGCGCTCGGGGTGCTGTTCCTTGATGCCAACCTCTCGGTTGATATCTGGCATCGGGACAGCGAGGGGCAGTTCACCCGAGCGCGCGGTATTCTGCGCCGTCCTGACGAGATCACTGAGTTCGGGGCTGCGCGGCTCATATCTGACACCACCCGGATCGATGTTCGGGTGGCGGATATTCCGGAACCACGCCCGCAAGAGCAGATCCTGATCAGCGAGGAAACTTTCCTGATCCAGGGTGAGCCGCGGCGGGATCGTGAGCGGCTCATTTGGACGATTGAACTGACCCCCGCATGAAGCTTGGCCTCGACATCACACCCCGCCTCGTCGCCGTGATGGCGGCCGAGATTGAAGCCGGCGAAAAGGCTGTGACAACGGCTATGCAAGAAGCTGGCACGGACCTGAAAACCGCATGGCGCGAGCAGATCACGCAAGCAGGCCTTGGTCGGCGATTGTCGAATTCGATCCGAAGCCAGACCTATCCGAAAACCGGCGAAAGCTTGAAAGCAGCTGCGCTGGTCTGGTCGAAGGCGCCCCAGATCATCGGGGCGCATGAGACCGGGCCGTTGATCCGCTCGAAGGACGGTTTCTGGCTGGCAATCCCTACGCCTGCTGCAGGTCGTGGCCTGCGCGGTGGTAGGATCACCCCCGGCGAATGGGAGCGGCGGCGCGGGCTTCGGCTGCGGTTTGTCTATCGGCGGCGCGGGCCAAGCCTGCTGGTGGCTGATGGTCGGTTGAACAATCGTGGATTAGGCGTGGCATCTCGGTCCAAAACCGGTCGCGGACGCAGCACCGTGCCGATCTTTCTGCTGGTCCCACAAGTGAAGCTTGCGAAACGGCTCAATCTGGCGCGCGACGCTGACCGCGCGCTGGCGGCAGTTCCGGGGCTGATCGTGGCGAATTGGCTAGAGGCAAAACTATGAGTGCGCGCGAAACCATCCTGACCGCACTGCACACTCGTTTTTCCATGCTGCCTACTGGTGCACTGCGCGGGGATGTCCTGCCCGAGCGCGTCCCGGCTCAGGGTCTATTAATCCTGCGTGACGGTGAGCCGGGGGAACCGGACGTCACGCTGTCGCCGCTGCGCTATCACTATCAGCACCGCGCCGAGATAGAGGTGGTCGTGCAAGGTACGAACGACCGTGACGCTACCTTCGACACACTGTGCGTCAGCATCGGCGCGATGATCACCGCCAATCGAACATTGGACGGCCTTTGCGACTGGGTGGAGGCGGAAGCACCGCAGCCGATCGATCTGCCTGTTGAAGGTGCGGCAAGCCTGAAAGCAGCTGTGATCCCAGTAATCCTTTCCTATTCCACGGCTGACCCGCTCAGCTGACCCCGCTAATCTGAGGAGAGACAAAATGGCACGAGCCCAAGGGGCGCGGGCGCAGATGGCGATAGCGTTCGAGACCACATATGGCACGCCGCCTGCGAGCGGCTTCAGCAAAATGCCCTTCGCCAGCACGTCCCTGGGGGCGGAGCAACCGCTGCAGACCTCAGAACTCTTGGGGTATGGCCGCGATCCGCAGGCGCCGATCAAGGATGCCGTGACAGCGGACGGGGATGTGGTGATCCCGATTGATGCCGAGGCCTTTGGCTTCTGGTTGAAGGCGGCATTTGGAGCGCCTACGACGACTGGAACTGACGCACCCTACACCCACGAGTTCCGCTCTGGAAACTGGGCGCTGCCGTCGTTCTCGGTCGAGACCGGGATGCCAGAGGTGCCGCGATTTGCGATGTATTCCGGCTGCATAGTCGACAGCCTGAATTGGCAGATGGCGCGATCGGGTCTGCTGACGGCTACCGCGAGCATCGTGGCACAGGGCGAGGAAATCGCCACCAGCACATCCGTTGGGACGCCCGCCACTATCACGCTGAAACGCTTTGGGCATTTCAACGGGTCGATTACACGGAACGGGGCGAATATTGGCAATGTCGTCT